>DASPMT010000055.1:0-4779 GCA_035626935.1 Phycisphaerales bacterium
GTGAAGCAGGGAACGGCAGGCGAGAGAGTTAGGAGCGGTGACGGCGAGCCACGCGGCAGGCCGGGGTACGCCCCAGTCGGTGGAAAGGGATGTTAGACGTGTCGGGCCCCCACCGCGCGACGAGCAGAGTCAGCGGGCGCCATAAGACCACGCACCTGTGCTGAAGCGCGGGGTTGGATGAGGACGTTGGAGAATCGCCAGCCGCCAGATGCCGAGGGTGTCTCAGGCTGGCTTAAGGGGAATTCATCTCTTTTCTGGGTTTGTTTGGAGAGGGCCGCGGTACCGTTTGACGCTGGAGGAGAACCTTAAATGACGTGCGTGGCACAATTGGACCTGTCGGCATCAGACCCAAGGGAGTCGACGTGATCGAGGAACTCCCGGGGCAGGAACGGCTCCAACGGGCAGAAGAGGCGCTGCGCACCAGCGAGGCGTTCAGCCGCGCTGTGCTGGAGAGCTTTCCAGACCGCATCATGGTGATGGACATCGACGCGAGGATCCTCCGCGGAAACGCCGCGGGGATGCGTTTGCTGGAGATCGACGACTTCGCACAGTGGGCCGGGCGCCCGTGGGTGGAGGTGTGGTCGTCCGAATCGCGCGGTGTGGTCGAGGAGGCGCTCGCTACGGCGCGGGCGGGGCGTGTGGCGCGGTTCCAGCAGCGCAGCGCTACGGCGAAGGGGTCGATGCGCTGGTGGGACTGCGTCGTTGCGCCGATGCGTGCGGACGGCGCCCCGGGCGCCGGAGCGGTCACGGGGCTGATCGCCGTGACACGGGACATCACCGATCTGAAGCGGGCCGAGGAGGAGGTTGCTCGCGCCGACATCGCGTCGTCGCGCCTTGCGGCGATCATCGAGTCCTCCGACGACGCGATCGTCAGCAAAGACCTTAACGGCGTGATCCAGTCCTGGAACTCCGGGGCGCAGCGGATATTCGGCTATACCGCCGATGAAGTCGTTGGTCGGCATATCTCGGTGCTCATCCCCCCCGAGCGGCTGAGCGAGGAGGACGAGGTCCTGTCGCGTCTGCGGCGCGGCGAGCGGATCGACCACTTCGAGACCGTGCGCTGCGCAAAGGACGGTCGGCTGCTGAACATCTCGCTGACAGTCTCGCCCGTCAAGGACTCCGAAGGCCGGGTCGTGGGCGCCTCGAAGGTCGCGCGCGACATCAGCGAGCGCAAACGCTCCGACGAGGAGCGCGAGCGGCTGCTGGCGAGCGAGCGCGCCGCCCGTGCCGACGCGGAGCGGGCGGGGCGCATGAAGGACGAGTTTCTGGCGACGCTGAGCCACGAGCTGCGCACGCCCCTGAGCGCGGTGCTGGGGTGGGCCGGCATCCTGCGGAAGAAACCGGCCGACCCAGACACGCTCGAGCAGGGCCTGGCTGTGATCGAGCGCAACGCGCGCCTGCAGTCCCAGCTGATCGGCGACCTGCTGGATATGAGCCGGATCATCTCAGGCAAGATGCGGCTGGATGTGCAGCGGGTCGAGCTGCCGGTGGTGATCGAGGCGGCGCTCGAATCGGTGCGGCCGGCGGCTGACGCCAAGGGAATTCGCGTCGTGACGGAGCTCGAAACCATCACCGAGCGGGTGATGGGCGACCCCGCGCGGCTTCAACAGGTCGTCTGGAACCTGCTCTCCAACGCCGTCAAGTTCACACCCAGCGGCGGGCGCGTGAGCGTCGAGCTGCGGCGCAAGGCGGGCAACGGCGGGGCGTCGAACGTTGAGATCCAGGTGCGCGACACCGGACGCGGGATGAGCGCCGAGTTCCTGCCGAGGGCGTTTGAGCGGTTCCGTCAGGCCGACAGCTCGGCGGCCCGGGAGTACGGCGGGCTCGGGCTCGGCCTGGCGATCGTGAAGCAGCTGGTGGAGCTTCACGGCGGGGGTGTCAGTGTGGCAAGCGAGGGGAGCGGCCTGGGCTCGACCTTTACGGTGCAGCTACCGGTGGCAGCACGCGTGGTTGAGAGGGCCGCCGTGTCTGTATCGCCGCAAGGGCGCGCCGGCGCGGGCGGGTTGGACGGCGTGCGCGTTCTGGTCGTGGACGACGAGGCCGACGGGCGGGAGTTGGTACGCCGCTTTCTCGAGGACGCGGGCGCGACGGTGGAAACCGCGGGCAGCGCCGATGAGGCGCTGGCGCTCCTGGACCGGGACCCGATGGACGTCGTGGTCTCTGACATCGGACTGCCGGGCCGGGACGGATACGCGTTCATCCGCGCGTTACGGCAGAAGGGAGGGCCGCCGGGGCGGCTGCCCGCCGCTGCGCTGACGGCGTTTGCACGCTCAGAAGACCGCGCACGGGCGCTGGAGGCCGGGTTCCAGACGCACATCGCCAAGCCGTACGAGCCCTTGGAGCTGGTCGCGGCCGTGTCGGCGCTGGTGCGGCGCGGGTGAGCGCATTAAGCCGGCTTACTTGCGCCCAAGGATCACCGTGGGCCCGTCGTTTTTCTCAGCGATCAACTTGCCGCCGTGGCTGACAAAGACCCAGGTGACGTCGCCGTTCTGTTCGAGGGCAACCTTGGCGCCGGTCATGGCCCAGTTGCCAAACGCGATGGAGCGTTCCGAGGGGCTGTAGTTGGTGATCAGGGCGAACGTGCCGTCATCGGCCAGGGTGAGAGCGAGCATCGGACGGCGCTCGCGGAGCTCCTCGTCGTAGATCGCGGCGCCTTGGAAGGTCGCGGGCTGGCCGTCGACCTTCGCCGGTGTGCGGATGATCTGCGACACCCATTCGCCGAAGACCCCCTCGGTGGCGGCCGCGGGGAGCCGACAGAAGCAAGGGAGATCGGCGCCTCGGCAGGTGTGGAAGCGGCGCAGCCGCCGAGGGCGACAGTCAGCAGCAGCAGTGTGACGGGGATTCGCATCGGCAGAGTGTAACCGGAACGGGCGCAAAGGGTGCGCCGCCTGGCGCGAACAAACCGGCGTTGAGGCGTGCGGAACAGCGGCTCGCCGACGCAATCTGCTAGCATGCGGGCATGCCAGAGGCCGGCTACATCACGTCGCAGCCGTTCGAATACGAGCGCATCGGGGCGGCCGCGATCTACTGCTCAGACGGCCGGTACAACGAGCAGTTCGACGAGTTCCTGCACAACCACCTGAAGCTGCCGCGGTACGACCGCCTTGTCGTACCGGGCGGGCCGGCGGTGCTGGCCGGTCACTTCTCCTCTTATCGTGACGAGGAGGTGATGGTTGAGCAGCTCCGCTTCCTGATCGAGGGGCATGAACTCGACCGCGTGGTGATGGTCGCCCACAAAGGGTGCGGTTTCTACCGCAAGCGGTTGATGGTGAGCGAGCGCCGGGTGAGGGTGCAGCAGGAGGAAGACCTGGTGAAGGCCGCGGCACGCGTGCGGGCGGTTTCCCGGAACGTAGTGGTTTCGGGGTTTATCGCCGATCTGACTGACGGCGACGCCGCCGAGAAGGCCCGGGTGGTCATCGAACCGGTCGATGTCGCTTGAAGCCGAGCTCCGGCGGTTGAACGAGGAGGGCGCTCAGGTCCTGGAGCGCGGGGCGCGCGCAACCACACCCTGCCGTCGCGCGGCGCGGGGAGTGCGTCGATGTTCAAGTCAGGCGGGTAACCGCGAGATCAGAAGGGGATGTCCTCTTCGTTGATCTCGGGCGCGGCAGGCGCCGGCTGACGTGTGCCACGGGTCTGCACGCGAGGGGCCGGGGCGTCATCGCCCTGATCGGTGTGGCCACCGCCGCCACCCCCGCCCTGCTTGCTGTCGACGAACTGAAAGTTGTCGACCACGACTTTGAGCTTGGACCGTTTAGACCCGTCCGTCTTGTCGTTCCACTGGTCGAGCCGGAGGGAACCCTGCACAAAGATCGGGCGCCCCTTGCTGAAAAAGCGGGCGATGTTCTCGCCGGTCTTGCCCCATGCCTCGCAGTCGACGAACGTCGTGTCTTCCTTTTTCTCGCCCGAGGCGCTGGTCCAGTAACGGTTGATCGCCAAACCGAACTTGGCGACGGCTTGGTTGGAGCTGGTGTGCGCCAGCTCAACGTCGCGCGTGAGATTGCCCATCAGAAGAACCTGGTTGAAGTTGCCTGCCATGATTAGGCTCCGATCGGAGAAGGGTAAATGGCGGGGAATCCGCCCGCACGACGCGGGCGCTTGGCTGAGTCTAGCAGGAAGTGCGCGGACCCGGGTGCGCCCGAGTGGTCCGGCAGAGGCGGCCGTCGCGCATTGGCGGGTCAACCGTCTGAGCGGGGTGACTGGCGGTGGACGGCCATGCCGCCAGTGGGGGGGGTGTGCCCGCCTGGCGGGCCGCCCTCGTGTCCCTGCTGCGAGCGGGCTTGGAGTACGGACGCCACCGCGGCGAGCGAGGCCGCGATCAGACCGACGCCGAGGATGAAGCTGGTCAGCAGCCAGAGGTTGCCCTCGGGGGTACCCGACCGGCCGACGGCGTTGTTGAGGGTGAGCGCAAACCCGGCCAAGAGCAGGGCGGTTAGCGCGGCGAGGAGGCGGATGGGCATGTCAGCGGTCCAGCTGGGGTAGAAAGGGGCGAGGGCGCACCGGTGTGTCGGGGCACTGGAGCATTCGGTCAGCACCAAGACAACTGGCTGAGGCGGACGTGAAAGTGGGCTTAGGGAACCCAAGCGACGCCAGCCTTGGCGGCACAACGTGAGGATCAGCCGGTCGCGGCAGGGCTGCGATCAGCAGCTGTAGCGTCCGTCCGTAAGTTATTGTCGCCGGGTTCGGAAGCGGCGGCTGGGGCTTGGCGTGGATCGATGTCGGCGGCCGGGACGTGGACGCGCGGGATCGTCAGTGTGAAGCGGCAGCCGCCGCCGGGGATGT
>DASPMT010000056.1:0-4254 GCA_035626935.1 Phycisphaerales bacterium
GGCAAACTGGGCAAAATGCAAGCAGGTTATCGGGGTTTGAGCGCGCGCCACAGGGCTCGCTGGGCCGTCCAGTCCAAGCGCGCGCAGACCGGGCGCAGGGCCTGCTCGGTAAACGGGTCGTTGCCGCTCGCCACCGGCGGCAGGAAGAGCAGTTCCTCCTGGATGTCGGGGGCGAGGTTGAGCAGGTTCATGATCTGCGTGACACGCGCCCGGGTGACGTGACCGAGCCGGGCGATCTCGGCGAAGTCGCGCACCTCGCTGCTGCGCACCAGCCGGTCGAACCGGATCGCCAGCGCCATGAGCTTGGCCACCCGCGGCACGCGCCCCGGCGACGATGGTGCGATCGCTGGACCCGCGCCCGGGCGCAGCTCGATGCGGCTCTCGGCGCCCCGGGCACGGTGGATCTTGAAGGTGACTGTCGATCCGTTCACTGCGCCGCCTCCTGCACGAGCCGCTGGGCCTCGGGATGGAACGTGATGCTCACCTGCCCCTCGGCGCCGTCGTAGTCGACGCGCTCGACGAGCAGTCGCACCAGGCGGGCCTGCTCGTGCGTGCTCAGCGACCGCCACAACGGTTCAAAGCCGCGCGCGGCGTCTGTTGCCTCGTCGCGCGTGATCAGCCCGGCCTGCAGCGCCGCCGTCTCGGCATCGATCTCCGCCGCGCGGGCGGCGATCGCGCTGGCGCGCTCGCCGAGTTCGGCCAGCCGCGCCGCCGCCGCGTCGTCGGCCTTGCCACGCGTGCCGAGCTGCCGCGTCTCCGCGGCGTTGAAGCGGGCCTCCCGCTCCAGCGCCCGCCGCTCGGTCTCCAGCACATCGATCCGCTCGCGATCCTGCTGGCGGGCGAGGTCGAGCATCATCGTGACCAGTTCGCCGTCGCGGCCGAGGTGCCTGACCCGCTCCAGCACGAGCCGCTCGATCTGCTCCGCCGGCAGCGAGCCCGAGGGACAATGCCGGTGGCCACGGTCGTGGGCCGTGAAGCAGACGTAGTAGCGGTAGCATCGGCCACCCGTCCCGCCCTTGGCGGTGAACGAGTGGGTCATGGGCTTGCCGCACGGGCAGCACCGCAGCAGCCCTTTGAGCAACGCCCCGTGCTTGTTGTTTACCTCCGAGCCGCCGGTGACGGCGTTCTGCTGCAGCTTCGCTTGGACCTTGTCCCATAGCGCCTTGTCGATGATCGCCGCGTGCTCACCGTCGTAGATGTCCTCGTGGTGGGCGACCTTGCCGATGTAGAGGACGTTGGTGAGCATCGCGTAGAGGGCGGTGCGGTTGATCGGCTGGCCGCCGACGACGCGGCCCTCCTTGGTGGTCCACCGCTTGGTCGTCCACCCCTTGGCCTGCATCCGCTCGACCGCCCGGCGCAGCGTCTCGGCTTCGAGGTAGAGCGCGAAGATCTCCCGCACGCGCCGGGCCTCGGTCTCGTTGACGACCAGCTTGGTGTTTGCGACGTCGTAGCCGAGGACCGGGCGGCCGCCGGCGTACTTGCCCTTGCGGCGGGCAGCGGCAATCTTGTCGCGGGTGCGCTCGCTGATGATCTCGCGCTCGAACTGCGCGAACGAGAGTAGGATGTTGAGCGTCAGTCTCCCCATCGAGTGGGTCGTGTTGAACTGCTGGGTGACGCTCACGAAGGAGACCTTGTGCCTGTCGAAGGTCTCCATCATCTTGGAGAAATCCAGCAGCGAGCGGCTGAGGCGGTCCACCTTGTAGACCACCACGCAGTCGACCCTGCCCGCCTGGATGTCGGCCAGCAGCCGCTGCAGCGCCGGCCGCTCCATGTTGCCCCCGGTGTATCCGCCGTCGTCGTAACGGTCGGGGAGACAAACCCACCCCTCGTTCTTCTGGCTGGCGATGTACGCCTCGCCGCTCTCGCGCTGGGCATCGAGGGAGTTGAACTCCTGCGCGAGCCCCTCCTCGGTGCTCTTGCGGGTGTAGACCGCGCAGCGAATCGCCGGTGGGGTCAGCCGCTTGGCCATCAGGCGGCCTCCCCGGCGTTGCCGCCCTTCCTGCTCTTGAGACCGAAGAACGCCGCGCCGCTCCAGTGCCCGCCGGTGACGGCGTTGGCGATGGCCGAGAGCGAGCGATAGACCTTGCCCTCGTACTCGAATCCCTTCTCCAGCACCCGCACCACGATCCGCTTGCCCTGGTACTCCTTGACTAGCAGCGAGCCGGGCATCGGCGCCGCCGATCCGCGCGGCAGCTTGATCGGGGCGACCACCGTTCGCTCCACTCGCGTCGCGCTTGCGGCGGTCGCGGGAGCCCGCCGCCGCAGTTCGGCGTCGTTGGCGAGTTCCTCGGCCCGCCGCCGCGCCCGCTCTGACAGGTCCCCCTCGCCGTTGGCCTGCGCGCGCCACGCGATCCGCTTGACCAGGTAGTCGCGGTTGTTGGAGCGGGTCGCCTCGCCGAAGACCTCGGCGTAGCGGGTGCGCAGCTCCGGCACCCGCATCGCTTCCAACTCCTTGATCAGCACCGGCACGTTCATGCAGCACCTCCGCGCCCGCTCTCGCGTGAACGGGCCGACGTATCGACGAGCCCTTCAGGGGTCGTGTCAAGCCGAGAGCTCTCGCAAAGAACACGTGTTCGGGTCCCCGGCCGCGAGAGATGGCGGCGCAGCGCGATGACGAGCAGCGCTGCAACCGCGTAGCGACGTTCGTGAGACGACAGCTCCACCTCGCGCCGTGGCGCGGGTGGTCGAAGCGATGGGTTCAACGGGCGTGCTCCGGTCGGGGGCAGGTAGGGCGCGGCTGGTGCCACTCCGCTACCCGTCTCCTCGCTCGCCGGGGTTCGAGTTCACATCCGGGCGCGATGCGGACAGGGGTGTTAACCGCTCGAAGCTGTAAACACGAGAAAGCGAGCGTTCGAGAGTTTTGGCTCTCGGAGCGAGCCGAACACCCGGGTGTTGCGATCGCGCCCGCTCTCGCGTCCTCGAAACCGAGAGCCTTGGCCGATGGGCGGCGAGAGTGAAAAGCCGCGTAAGCCGCAGGGGATTTGGGCTGTCGGCGTGTTCCGCGCAGGAGGCGCCGGGCTGTGAACGAAAACACCCCGCTTTCGCGAGGTGTTTTGCTAAGCTCCCCGACTAGGACTCGAACCTAGAACCTGCCCGTTAACAGCGGGCCGCTCTACCATTGAGCTATCGGGGAAACTGGTTATCCGTCCTGCCCGAAGGGACGCCGGGGTGCGGCGGACCGCCGTGCAGGGCCCCAACAGTAGCGGCCGGCTTCCATCGGTCAAATCCGATCCTCGCCTGAGCCGCCGCCTACGCCTAGAATCTCGACCCGGGACGCCCGCGCCGCCGCGGCCACAAACCGGGGGAAACCTGTCCCCCCCTCGAACCCCGATTCAGGATCAACGCCATGAAGGGCAAGACTCACCCCAAGTACTTCAACGACTGCAAGGTCTTCCACAACGGCGTGCAGGTGATGACCGTGGGCGCCACCGTCCCGGAGATCCACGTCGAGGTGTGGAGCGGCTCCCACCCGTTCTTCACGGGCAAGAACGTGCTGGTTGACGCCGCGGGCCGCATCGAGAAGTTCCAGAAGAAGTTCCAGGGCAACTACTTCGCCAAGAAGGACGCCAAGGCCGAGACCGCCGAGAAGAAGTGATCTTTGCGGGCAGGCTCCCCTGCCGGTTACCCGCCTCATGAACGCCGCGCCCGTCGCGGCGTTTTCATTGGTTGCGCGGCCGATAGCTTGCCCAGCCTGCCGCCACGCCGCCGGGCGGGTACAATGCGTCCATTCATCCGCATAAACGGATGAAACAACAGGCCTACAAAGCCTCACTTCGGTCTCCCCCGCGCCCACTCCCCCGCACCACCACCTTCAGCCACTCTGACTCCCCATGCCCAGCCTCTTCCAGCAGCACGCCAGCAAGCGCATCATCGTCGTCGACGGCGCGATGGGCACCAGCATCTACGCCCACACGCCGCCGCTGTCGGTCGAGAAGGACTACTGCGGCTGCGAGAACTGCACCGACATCCTGGTGCGCACGCGCCCGGACGTGATCCAGGGGATCCACGAGTCGTTCCTCGCCGTGGGGGCCGACGCGGTGGAGACCGACACCTTCGGCTCCAACAAGCTCGTGCTCGGTGAGTTCGGGCTGACGGCCGAGACGCGGTCGCTGAACAAGACCGCGGGCGAGATCGCGCGGGCCGCGTGCGCGAAGTTCGCGACATCGGACAAGCCGCGGTTCGTGCTGGGGAGCATGGGGCCGGGGACGAAGCTGGTGACGCTTGGGAACACCGACTGGAACGAGATGTTCGACA
>DASPMT010000057.1:0-18367 GCA_035626935.1 Phycisphaerales bacterium
GCGGACCCGCCGCGGACTGCCGACCTCCGGCTCCGATTCCAAGCGCGCCATCGTCACCCTGAAGCAGGGCGACAAGATCGAGCTCGTCTGAGCACCCTCCTCCCATGGCTCTCAAAACCTTCCGTCCCATCACCAAGGCCCTCCGGTTCACCCAGCTGAACCGCCCGGAGGAGATCGCCGACAAGCGCCCCGAGCGTTCCCTGGTCGAGCACAAGCACAAGACCGGCGGCCGCAACGTCTACGGGCGCCTCACGTCCCGCCGCCGCGGCGGCGGCCACAAGAAGCTCTACCGCATCGTGGACTTCAAGCGGGCCCGTCTCGACATCCCGGCCCGCGTCCAAGCGATCGAGTACGATCCCAACCGGAGCGCGCTGATCGCGCTGCTGGCCTACCAGGACGGCCAGAAGGCGTACATTCTCGCGCCGAAGGGCCTGAAAGTCGGCGACTCGATCTACAGCGCGCTGAAGACCGAGACCAACGACTTCCGCCCGGGCAACAGCTTCCCGCTGGCCGTCATCCCGCCCGCCACGCGCGTGCACGCCGTCGAGCTCATCCCGGGCCACGGCGCGCAGATCGCGCGCTCGGCCGGCACCTCCGTCGAGCTCGTCGCGGTTGAGAACGGCTTCGCCCAGCTCAAGCTCGGCTCCGGCGAGATCCGCCTCGTGAACCCCTCCTGCCGCGCCACGATCGGCGAGGTCGGCAACGGCGAGCACGGCAACCGCAAGCTCGGCAAGGCGGGCCGCAACCGCTGGCTCGGCCGGCGCCCGCGCGTCCGCGGCATGGCCATGAACCCGGTCGACCACCCCAACGGCGGCGGCCAGGGCAAGTCCAAGGGTGGTGGCGGCCGCCAGCACCTCGTCTCCCCGTGGGGCCAGCTCGCGAAGGGCTTCCCGACCCGCCGGCGCTCCAAGCCGTCTAACTCGCTCATCGTCGTCCGCCACAACGGCCGGCCGCCGCGCGGCAAGAAGTAACACCTTAACGACTCCGATCCATGGCCCGTTCCATCAAAAAGGGTTTCTTCGTCGACTACCACCTGCTGGAGAAAGTCCAGAAGGCGGCCAAGGCCGGCGGCGCCCGCAAGCCCATCCAGACCTGGTCGCGCCGCTCGACCATCACGCCCGACTTCGTCGGCCAGACCTTCAATGTCCACAACGGCAAGGCCTTCGTTCCCGTGTACGTCACGGAGAACATGGTCGGCCACAAGCTCGGCGAGTTCGCCCCGACGCGCATCTTCAAGGCGCACGGCGGAATGACCCGCAAGGAAATCTGACGCGCCGCCCGCCGGCCCTCCCCACATGGAAATCCAAGCCCTTACCCGCTACGCGCGCATGTCGCCCAAGAAGGTCCGCGAACTCGCGAACCAGATCCAGGGGCGCCGCGTGCCCGAGGCCCTCGACCTCGTCACGCTCATCCCGCGCAAGTCCGCCCGCCTCGTCGCCAAGACGCTGAAGAGCGCGGTCGCGAACGCCGAGAACAACAACAACCTTTCCGCCGACCAGCTCTTCGTGCACCGCGCGCTCGTCGAGAACGGCCCCGTGCTCAAGCGCTTCAAGGCCGGGGCCCGCGGCTCCGCCAAGCCGCGCGTCAAGCGCATGTCGCATATCCGCATCGTCCTCTCGGACACCAAAGCCTGACCACCCTTTCGCCATGGGACAAAAGACCAACCCCGTCGGTTTCCGCCTCGCCGTCCGCCGCAACTGGCAGTCGCGCTGGTTCGCCCGCAAGAAGGACTTTGCCAAGCTCCTCCACGAAGATCAGGTCATCCGCAACACGCTGATGGAGAAGCTCAAACAGGCTTCGGTTCCGCGCATCTTCATCGAGCGCGCGGGCAACCGCGTCCGCGTGAAGATCTTCACCGCGCGGCCCGGCATCGTCATCGGCAAGAAGGGCCAGGAGGTCGAGAACATGAAGGCCTCGCTCGCCCAGCTCACCGGCAAGGAGGTCCTCCTCGACATCCAGGAGGTCAAGAAGCCGGAGATCGAGGCCCAGCTCGTCGCCGAAAACGTCGCGCTCCAGCTCGAGCGCCGCGTCGCCTTCCGCCGCGCCATCAAGAAGGCCGTGCAGATGGCCATGTCGCTCGGCGCCGACGGCGTGAAGATCCAGTGCTCGGGCCGCCTCGGCGGCGCCGACATCGCCCGCCGCGAATGGCAGCGCCAGGGTCGTATTCCGCTCCACACCCTGCGCGAGAACATCGACTACGGCTTCGCCGAGGCCCGCACCGTCTGGGGCAAGATCGGCGTCAAGTGCTGGATCTGCAAGAAGGACGAATCGAACTAACGCTGTTTTCGATTTTGGATTCTCGATTTTCGATTGCCCGTCGGGCCCGGAAGTCGGGGACAGCAATCGAAAATCAAAAATCGGAAATCTGAAATTCCCATGGCTCTCGCTCCCGCCCGCACCAAATACCGCAAAAGCCAGAAAGGCTCCCGCGCCGGCAACGCCAAGCGCGGCAACACGCTCGCCTTCGGCGAATTCGGCCTGCAGTCGCTCACGCGCGGCCCCATGACCGGCCAGCAGATCGAGGCCGCCCGCGTGGCGATCTCCCGCCACCTCAAGCGCAAGGGGAAGCTCTGGATCCGCGTCTTCCCCCACAAGCCGGTCACGAAGAAGCCCGCCGAGGTCCGCATGGGCCAGGGCAAGGGCCCGGTCGAGTTCTACGTCGCCACGATCAAGCCCGGCGCCGTCCTCTTCGAGCTCGCCGGCGTGCCCGCCACCGTCGCGAAGGAGGCGTTCCGCCTCGCCGACGCCAAGCTCCCGTTCCACTGCCGCTTCATCGTCCGCGAGGGCACCGCGGTCTAAGGAGACACCCGCCATGACGACCAAGGAAATCCGCGAACTCTCGCCCGCCGAGATCACCACCAAGCTCCGCGAGACCCGCGACCAGCTCCTCCAGCTCCGCCTGCGCAAGCACACGGGCCAGGTGGAGAAGCCGCACCTCATCCGCGCGTACCGCAAGGACATCGCGCGCCTCGAGACCATCCTCACCGAGAAGAAGGCCAAGTCCGCCGCCTGAGCCGCCGGCCCCGGCCTCTAACCGCTCCCTTTCATGTCCACTCATCAACGCCACAGCGCCCGCAAGACCGAGATCGGCTTCGTCAGCTCCCGCATGGGCGACAAGTCCGTCAAGGTCACCGTCCCCTACAAGACGCCGCACCCGCGCTATCACAAGGTCATCAACCGCAAGACTGTTCTCCACGTCCACGACGAGAAGAACGAGGCCAAGGTCGGCGACAAGGTCGAGGTCATGGAGACCCGCCCGATGAGCCGCCTCAAGCGCTGGCGCATCGTCAGCGTGATCGAGCGCGCCGTCGTCGCGTCGGCCGCCGTCTCCGAGACGGACGTCGCCGCCTCCGTGCCGACCAAGACCAAGGTCGTCGAAAGCGCCGCCCCGGCCAAGGCCTGAACCGCCGCAGGAGACACCCGCCATGATCCAGATGCGTTCCATCCTCGACATCGCCGACAACACCGGCGCCCGCAAGGCCTCCATGATCGGCCGCAACGGGCACCCGTCGCGCTACGCGCACGTCGGCGACATCATTTCCGTCAACATCAAGGAGAGCAGCACCGACGCCAGCGTGAAGAAGGGTGAGGTCGTCAAGGCCGTCATCGTCCGCACCAAGGCGCCGCTCCGCCGCGCCGACGGCAGCTACCTCCGTTTCGACAGCAACGCCATCGTCATCATCGGCGAGGACGGCAACCCGAAGGGCACCCGCATCTTCGGGCCCGTCGCCCGCGAGCTGCGCGCGAAGAACTTCATGAAGATCATCTCGCTCGCGCCGGAGGTCCTCTGACATGCAAAAATTCCACATCAAACGCAACGACGCGGTCGTCGTCATCTCCGGCTCCCACAAGGGCAAGGCCGGCAAGGTCCTCCGCGTCCTCCCCGGGAAGTCCCGGGCGGTCGTCGAGGGCGTCGCCCTCGTCAAGAAGCACCTGAAGAAGTCCCAGGAGAATCCCCAGGGCAAGATCGCCGAGCGCGAGGGCTCCATCCACGTCTCGAACCTCATGCTCCAGTCGCGCTTCGACGCCTCGAAGCGCGCCAAGAAAACCGCCGAGGCCAAGAGCTGACGCGCACTGACCCGCCCGCTTGGTAACCGGGCCCCATCCAATGAGCCAGAACAAGTCCGTCCCCCCTCTGAAGAAGCACTACGTCGAGCAGGTCGTCCCCGCCCTCATGGCGGGCCGCGGCTACAAGAACAAGCACCAGGTGCCGAAGCTCGAGAAGATCGTCCTCAACACCGGCATCGGTGCCGAGGCCGACAAGAACGTCATCGCCGACACCGCGCGCGACATGGGCCTCATCGCCGGCCAGAAGCCGGTGCTGAACCGGTCGCGCAAGGCCATCGCCAACTTCAAGCTGAAGCAGGGCCAGGTCGTCGGCTGCAGCGTCACGCTGCGCGGCGACGCCATGTGGCACTTCCTCATGCGGCTGCTCGCGGTCGCGCTCCCCACCATCCGCGACTTCCGCGGCGTCCCGAACAAGCTGGACGGGCAGGGGAACTACAACATCGGCATCACCGACTTCACCATCTTCCCCGAGATCACCGTCGAGAGCGCGAAGCGCTCGATGGGCCTCGACATCACCCTCGTCACCTCGGCCCCGACCGACGACGAGGCCCGCGAGCTCCTCAAGCTCCTCGGCATGCCGTTCCGCCGTTCCGAACCGGCCGCCGCCAAGTCCACCGCCGCCTGATCCCGCCATGCCCAAGACCTCCGCCATCGAACGCAACAAGAAGCGCCAGAAGCTGGCCGACAAGTTCGCCGCCAAGCGCGCCGAGCTGAAGGCCGTGCTCGCGAACCCGGCCACGACCGACGAGGAGTTCTACGCCGCGCAGAAGAAGCTGCAGAAGCTCCCGCGCAACTCCGCCAAGGAGCGCATCCGCAACCGCTGCTCCCTCAGCGGCCGCCCGCGCGGCTTCATCCGGCGGTTCGGCGTCTCGCGCATCACCCTCCGCGAGCTCGCCCTCTCCGGGAAGATCCCCGGCGTGACCAAGTCCTCCTGGTGATCCCCTTTGGCCCACGGGGGTCGGATATGACCCGCGCGGCCGCTAACCGAAAAGACCTCCATCCATGACCGACCCGATCAGTGATTTCCTGACCCACCTTCGCAATGCGTCGAAGGCCGGTCTCGCGCAGTGCGTCTCCCCGCATTCCAAGCTGAAGGAGAGCCTCGCCCACATCCTCAAGGCCGAGGGCTTCGTTCGCGAAGTCGCCACCGGCGCCGACGACCGCGGCCACAAGACCCTCGTCGTGACCATGAAGTACGTGGACAACGCGCCGGTCATCACCGGCCTCAAGCGCGCCTCCACGCCCGGCCGCCGCCTCTACTTCAGCTACGGCGACCTGCCCCGCGTCCTCAACGGCCTCGGCATCGCCATCGTGTCCACTTCCAAGGGCCTGATGAAGGACCAGGACGCGCGCCGCGCGAAGCTCGGCGGCGAGCTGGTCTGCACCGTCTGGTAAGGAACCCGCCCCCATGAGCAGAATCGGCAAACAACCCGTTCAGATTCCCGAGAAGGTCAAAATCGACATCAAGGGCACCACCGTGTCCGTCGAAGGCCCGAAGGGCAAAGTTTCCAAGACCTTCGCCGACGTGGTGAAGATCGAGAAGAAGGACAACGCGATCGTCGTCTCGCCGACCGAGGAGTCCCGCTTCTCCCGCGCCATGTACGGCACGGCCCGCTCCGTGATCGCCGGCATGGTCAAGGGCGTCACCGTCGGGTACACCAAGGAGCTCGAGATCCAGGGCGTCGGCTTCAAGGCCACGCTCAAGGGCAAGCAGCTCGACCTCGCCCTCGGCTACTCCCATCCGATCCTCCACGACATCCCCGAGGGCATCAAGGTGACCGTCACCGACGGCACCAAGCTCAAGGTCGAGGGCCCCGACAAGCAGCTCGTCGGCCAGGTCACCGCCGAGATCCGCGCGTACTATCCGCCCGAGCCGTACAAGGGCAAGGGCGTGCGCATCGTCGGCGAGCACGCCGAGCGCGTCCGCCGCAAGGAAGGCAAGACCGTCGCCTGACGCCACCCGCAACCCGCCCACCCATGTCCAATACCATCCGCAAGGCCCAGCTCCTGCAGAAGCGCAAGTGGCGCATCCGCAAGACCGTCACCGGCACCGCGGCCCGCCCGCGCCTCACGGTCAAGTTCTCCGGCAAGCACATCTACGCCCAGGCCGTCGACGACGACGCCGGCAAGACGCTCGTGTACCTTTCGACCCTCGACCCCGAGGTCCGCAAGGCGAAGGCCGCGAGCAACGTCGCCGGCGCCAAGACGCTCGGCAATGCCTTCGCCGCCAAGGCCAAGGCCGCCGGCCTCACCGCCGTCGTGTTCGACCGCAACGGCCGGCCCTACCACGGCCGCGTCAAAACCTTCGCCGACGCCGCGCGCGAAGGCGGCCTTCAGTTCTAAACACCCATCATGGCTACCACGCAAAGGTCCTACTCCGCCAATGCCCCCGGCTCCGATGCCGAGGGCTCCGGTCTCATCGAGAAGGTCGTCTACATCAACCGCTGCGCCAAGGTCGTGAAGGGCGGCCGCCGCTTCTCGTTTTCGGCCCTCGCCGTCGTCGGCGACGGCAAGGGCAACGTGGGCATCGGCTACGGCAAGGCCAACGAGGTCCCCGACGCCATCAAGAAGTCCACCGAGAACGCCAAGAAGCGCATGGTCCCCGTCAAGCTGAAGGGCGACACCATCCCGCACGAGGTCCTCGGCGAGTTCGACGGCGGCAAGGTCTTCCTCCGCCCCGCCACGCCCGGCACCGGGCTGATCGCGGGCGGCGGCGTCCGCGCCGTGCTCGAGGCCGCCGGCGTCCACAATGTCCTCACCAAGTCGATGGGGTCCAAGAACCACATCGCGGTCGTCAACGCGACCCTCGCGGGCCTGCGCAAGCTGCGCATGGCCGACGACATCAAGGCCGTTCGCGCCTGATCCCCCGATAGCAGAATCCGAGTCGTCCCGCGACCGCGGGACGGCGCCCCAACCTAGGAATCCACGAACATGCGTCTCCACACTCTCACGAACGTCAAAGGCGCCGTCCACCGGCGCAAGCGCGTCGGCTGCGGCGAAGGCGGCGGCCACGGCAAGACCTCCGGCAAGGGCGGCAAGGGTCAGACCGCCCGCTCGGGCGGCTCCATCCGCCCCGGCTTCGAAGGCGGCCAGATGCCGCTCTACCGCAAGCTGCCGCACCGCGGCTTCAACAACTACGAGTTCCGCACCACGTACGCCGTGGTGAACGTCGGCGACCTCGCCCGAATCGACGCCAAGGTGTCGGAGGTGAACGCCGAGACGCTCGCGGCGGCCGGCCTCGTCCGCGCCGGCTCCCGCGTCAAGGTGCTCGGGGACGGCGAGCTCACGCGCGCGCTCAAGGTCACCGCGGCCAAGTTCTCCGCCTCCGCCAAGGCCAAGATCGAGCAGGCCGGCGGCTCCGCCACGGTCGCCTGAACCGGGTAGGGCGGCCCGGGCCGCCCCGCCTCCCTCCGCCTCGCCACCCCGCTGCCTCTGACATGTTTTCCGCCTTCACGAACTCGATGAAGATCCCCGAGCTGCGCTCGCGGATCCTCTACACGCTGGCGCTGCTCTTCGTCTCCCGCGTCGGCGCGCACATCCCGCTCCCGGGCCTCGACCCGCGGCCGCTCCTCGAATTCTTCAAGGACCAGACCGCCGCGGGCGGCGGCAACCTCATCGGGCTCTACAACATGTTCACCGGCGGCGCGCTGCTCAAGGGCGCGGTCTGCGCGCTCGGCATCATGCCCTACATCAGCGCGTCCATCATCTTCCAGCTGATGACCGCGGTGGTCCCGTCCCTCAGCCGCCTGCAGCAGGAGGGCGACGTCGGCCGGCAGAAGCTCACCCAGTACACGCGGTACGCCACGGTCGTGATCTGCGTCGTGCAGGGCGTCATCCTCATCCTCGCGCTCGGGAACCCGGCCGGCATGTTCGGCTCGGGCTTCGACGTGAAGCAGTACGGCGACATCATCATCGTCAACAAGGGCTGGTTCCTGGTCCAGTCGACGATCTTCCTGACCGCCGGCACGCTGCTCATGATGTGGCTCGGCGAGCAGATCACCCAGCGCGGCATCGGCAACGGCGTGTCGCTCATCATCACCGTCGGCATCCTCGCCGACATCCCCGGCGCCGCCAAGTCGCTCTACGACCTCCTCCGCGCTCCCGTCGGCGCCGCCTCGCGCATCTCCGTCCCCGAGATGGCCATCATGGTCGCGCTCTTCGTGCTCGTGATCATGTTCATCATCTCGATCACCCAGGCGCAGCGGAAGATCCCCGTGCAGTACGCGAAGCGCGTGGTCGGCCAAAAGGTCTACGGGGGCCAGAGCTCCTTCCTGCCGCTCAAGGTCAACTACTCGGGCGTCATGCCGGTCATCTTCGCCAGCGCGATCCTGATGTTCCCCCAGCAGATCTTCAACCACCTCGGCGCCGCCTTCGACCTCCGGTTCTTCTCGGAGCTCTCCGCCTACCTCGTCCAGGGGCAGCCGGCCTACTACGTCTCGATGACCGTGCTCATCCTGTTCTTCAGCTATTTCTGGGTCTCGGTCATGTTCAAGCCGATCCAGATCGCGGACGACCTGAAGAAGTACGGCGGCTACGTCCCCGGCGTGCGCCCCGGCGAGCCGACCGCGAGCTTCCTGGATTTCATCATGACGCGCCTGACCCTGGCCGGCGCCATCTTCCTCACGGCCATCGCCGTCCTCCCGGACCTGCTGCTCTACAAGATGGAGGTCGCCCCGCGCATCGCCTATTTCTTCGGCGGCACCGGCATGCTCATCACCGTGGGCGTCATCCTCGACACCATGCGGCAGATCGAGACGTTCCTCCTGCAGCGCCACTACGACGGCTTCCTCAAGAAGGGCCGCATCCGGGGCCGCACCACCACGCAGGCCGTCCTCGGCGAGGCGGCCTCGGACAAGACCGTGATGCAACTCGTTGGTTTCATGGTCGTTGTCCTTCTGGTCGGGCTCACGGCGTGGGCGGTCCGCACCTTTGCTCTTTAACCCTTTACATTGGAGCTGAGCACTGCAACTTCGCGTGCCCTTTCCGCCCTCGGCAACCCGAAGGCGAAGCTCCTTCTCCTTGGTCCGAGCGGCCCGCACTTCGCGGGCCTGATCACCGAGGCCCGTTCTTTCTCAATTGAGCACGTCTCTCCTGCGACTCTCGTGCAGCAGGAGATTTCGCGTCGCACTCCGCGCGGCCCCGCCGCCGCGGACCAGCAGGCCCTCGCGGTCTTCCGCAAGTGGTTCTGGGCGCGCAAACCCGATGCGGGATTCCTTCTCGAAGGCTTCCCGGCTACGCTGCTCCAAGCAAAAGTGTTCGACGAATGGCTCGAGGCGAGGGGCGAAACCCTCACCGCGGCCCTCGTCCCGGCGCACCTCGCCGACGCCTGGGCGAAGGACGAGGTCGTCGCGCACTATCGCACGCAAGGGCTTCTGACCGGAGCCGCGCGCGCCGCCGCCTGATGGCCATCCCGATCAAGAACGCGGAGGGCATCCGGAGGATGCGCGAGGCCTGCGCCATCGCTGCCGCCGTCCTGGCGAAGCTGAAGGCGGAGATCCGGCCCGGTATCACCACCTACGACTTGGACCAGATTGGCCGCGACCTGATCGCCGCCCACGGCGCCCGCAGCGCCTGCTACGGCTACAAGATCCACGGCCACCCGCCGTATCCGGCTCACACCTGCCTCTCCGTCAACGAGGAGGTCGTCCACGGCATCGGTTCCCTCAAGCGCGTCCTGCGCGAGGGGGACATCATCTCGCTCGACGTCGTGATCGACCACCAAGGCTGGATCGGCGACAACGCCGCCACCATCCCGGTCGGACCCGTCGCGCCGCGCGTCGCCGAGCTCCTCCGGGTCACGGAGGAGGCCCTCTACCTCGGCATCAAGCAGGCGCAGGTCGGCAACCGGATCGGCGACATCTCCGCCGCCGTCCAGGACCACGTCGAGAAGCACGGCTTCAGCGTCGTCCGCGAGATGGTGGGCCACGGCGTCGGCCGCTCGATGCACGAGGAGCCGCAGATCCCGAACTTCGTCGAGCGGAAGCGCAGCCGCACCGACGAGATCAAGCCGGGGATGACGCTCGCGATCGAACCGATGGTGAACCTCGGCCGATATGCCGTCCGCACGCTCGCCGACGGCTGGACGGTCGCCACCGTCGACGGCTCCCCGTCCGCCCATTTCGAACACACCGTGCTCACGACCGACTCCGGCCCCGAGATCCTCACCCGGCCTCCCGG
The DNA here is from genome assembly GCA_035626935.1 of Phycisphaerales bacterium. GTDB lineage: Bacteria > Planctomycetota > Phycisphaerae > Phycisphaerales > UBA1924 > JAJTGZ01. The sequence goes on from DASPMT010000057.1 coordinate 10,246, forward strand.
CGCCTGATCCTTTCCCTCCCTTCCCAAACTCTCAACCGTCAGCTCTCAACTACATCCACCATGCCACGTCTCCTCGGCGTTGAACTCCCCGCCAAAAAGAAGATCGGATACTCCCTCCGGTACATCTACGGCATCGGCCCGGCCCGGGCCGACCAGATCGTCGCGACCGCCGGTCTCGACGCCAACATGCGCGCCTCGGACCTCACCGAGGAGCAGCTCAACAAGATCCTCCACATCATCACCGACAACAAGTGGGTGGTGGAGGGCGACCTCCGCCGCGAGATCGCCGGCAATCTGAAGCGCCTCCAGGCCATCAACTGCTACCGCGGCATCCGCCACCGCCGCGGCCTGCCGGTCCGCGGCCAGCGCACCTCGACGAACGCCCGCACCCGCAAGGGCCCGCGCAAGACCGTTGGCGTCTCCAAGGCCAAGGAAGCCTAAACCTTAATCACCGAACCAATGTCCGAAGAGAAATCCGCTCCCAAGAAGGAAAAGGCGCCCAAGAAGGACGCCGCCGCTGCCGGCGCCCCCGCCGCGGCCGCCACGGCCGAGAAGCCGGCCAAGGCTCCCAAGGCCCCCAAGGGCGACAAGCCCGCCGAAGGCGCCGCCCCCGCGGCCGCCCCCGCCGCCGAGGCGAAGCCCGTCGAGCTCGTCGGCGGCGTCGCCAAGGCCCCCAGCGCCGAGGACCTCCTCAAGGAGGAGCTCAGCGCGGTCAAGGTCCGCAAGGCCAAGGGCTCGAAGAACATCACCTCGGGCATCGCCAACGTCACCGCGACCTTCAACAACACGATCGTCTCGATCACCGACGCCAAGGGCAACGTCATCTCCTGGTCCTCGGCCGGGAAGTGCAACTTCCGCGGCTCGCGCAAGTCCACCGCCTACGCCGCCCAGGTCGTCGCGCAGGACGCCGCGCGCAACGCCATGGCCCACGGCCTCAAGGAGGTCCAGATCCGCGTCAGCGGCCCGGGCCTCGGCCGCGACTCCGCCATCCGCGGCCTCCAGGCGATCGGCCTCGAGATTTCCTCGATCATCGACGTCACCCCGGTGCCGCACAACGGCTGCCGCCCGCGCAAGCGCCGTCGCGTCTGAGGCCCTTCCGGCGATCCCAGACCTCCCTTCCCAAATCTAAAATCAGGAATCCACCATGGCCCGTTATACCGGTCCCACCACCCGCGTCAGCCGTCGCTTCGGCACGTACGTCCTCGGCTCCGCCAAGGTGCTCGAGCGCCGCAACTTTCCCCCCGGCCAGCACGGCCCGAAGAGCCGCCGCAAGATGTCGGAATACGCCCTCGGCCTCGCCGAGAAGCAGAAGCTCCGCTTCATCTACGGCCTGCTCGAGCGCCAGTTCCGCCGCGTCTTCGCCATCGCGAAGAAGGAGCGCGGCGTCACCGGCGAGCGCTTCCTCCAGCTCCTCGAGACCCGCCTCGACAGCGTGATCTACCTCCTCGGCTTCTCCAAGAGCCGCGCGCAGGCCCGCCAGCTCGTGAACCACGGCCACGTCAAGGTGAACGGCCACAAGGTCGACATCGCCTCCTACAACGTGGCCGCCGGCGACACCATCGAGATCAAGGCCAACAACAACTCCCGCCAGATGGCCACCCGCTCCATGGAGGAGTCCCGCGCCCGCGTCGTCCCGGGCTGGCTGACGCGCAACGACGAGGCCCTCTCGGCCGTCGTCACCCGCCTGCCGACGCGCGACGAGATGGATCCCTCCATCAACGAGCAGCTCATCGTCGAGTTCTACTCGCGCTTCTGAGCCCCGCCACTGTCCGGTCGCCGCACTCTCAACCCTCAACTCTCCAACAGGGAACCATCCCAATGCCCAAGCGTCTCGGAAAATTCGAACTGCCCTCCAAGCTCACCAAGGTCGAGGAAGGCTCGTCCGCCACCTACGCCAAGTTCATCGCCGAACCGTTCGAGGCGGGCTACGGCCACACGATCGGCAACTCGCTCCGCCGCGTCCTCCTCTCGTCCATCGAGGGCAGCGCGATCAGCTCGATCAAGATCGACGGCGTGAACCATGAGTTCCAGTCCGTCGACGGCGTGGTCGAGGACGTCACCGACATCGTCCTCAACCTGAAGAAGATCCTTCTCGTCTCCGAGAAGCGCGAGCCGTTCAAGCTCCACCTCAAGGTCAACAAGGAGGGCCCGGTCACGGCCGCCGACATCCAGCTCGACGCCGGCGTCAAGCTCATCAACCCGGACCAGGTCCTCTGCACGCTCGACCACAAGCGCACGTTCGAGGCCGAGCTCGAGGTGAAGTCCGGCCGCGGCTACTGCCCCGGCGAGAACAACAAGAAGGAGGAGCAGGCCATCGGCGTCATCCCGATCGACTCGCTCTTCTCCCCGGTCCGCCTCGTCCGCTACGCGGTCGAGAACACCCGCGTCGGGCAGATCACCGACTACGACAAGCTTGTCCTCGAGGTCTGGACGGACGGCCGCATCACGCCGGACGACGCTCTCAAGCAGTCGGCCTCGATCCTCAAGCACCACCTAGACGTGTTCGACCGCGTCTCGCAGGAGGCCTACGAGTTCGAGAGCCAGGCCGCCGAGGTCTCGGAGGAGCAGAACAAGCTTCGCAAGCTCCTCAACATGTCGGTCAACGAGATCGAGCTCTCGGTCCGCGCCGCCAACTGCCTCAACAACGCCAACATCACCACCGTCGGCGAGCTGGCGATGAAGACGGAGCAGGAGATGCTCAAGTACCGCAACTTCGGCAAGAAGTCGCTCAACGAGATCAAGGAGAAGCTCGAAGCCCTCGGCCTGTCCCTCGGCATGAAGTTCGACGAGCGCCTCCTCGACACCAAGAAGGAAGCCTGACGAAATTTCCGATTTTCGATTGGGGATTTTCGATTGGCTGACGCCGTCGGGAATCCCTCGGCTCGCCAGGGCCAGAACCGAAAATCGAGAATCCAAAATCGAAAATTCACCGGCCCTCGCGCCGTCCGCGCCGCCCAACGCTGCGACCGGATTGCCGATCGGGGGCCGCCTAAAACAGAAACCCAATGCGTCACAACAAACACCACGCCTCCCTCGGCGTCACCCGCGAACACCGCGCGGCGATGCTCTCCAACATGGGGGCGTCCCTCATCCGCCACGGCCGCATCGAGACCACCCTCGCCAAGGCCAAGGCTCTCCGCCCCTTCATCGAGAAGGTCATCACCAAGGCCAAGAAGGCCGCGGTCGCCGGGGAGAAGAAGGACGCCGTCCACCTGCGCCGCCTCGCGCTCCGCGACGTGCGCGACGAGGCTGCCGTCACCCTGCTCTTCAACGACAAGGTGAAGCAGTTCGAGAAGCGCCAGGGCGGCTACACCCGCATCTACAAGCTCGGCCCGCAGCGCGTCGGCGACTCCGCCGAGATGGCCCTGATCGAGTTCGTCGGCGCCGACGACACCGGCTATTCCAAGTCCAAGGGCAAGAAGGCGAAGAAGTCCTCCGGCAAGAAGGCCCCCAAGGCCGCCAAGACCGAGGACGCTTCGGCCGCCGAAGCCAAGGCCGAGGCGCCCGCGACGGAAGAGAAGAAGTCCTGAGCCGGGACCGGCGCGTCCGCCCGGCGAAACCCTTCCGCGCCGACCCGTCACGGGTCGGCGCTTTTTTTGGCCCGTTTCCCTGCGCTTCCGCGCCGGGCCACGGCAGCCTGCCGCGCGTGCGGCCCGTCCGGCAGGACCGGATCGGAGGAGCCGTCCACAATTAGCCCGCCGCCGGCGACCTCCGGCGTTGCCTCGGATGTGGCCGCGCGAAACACTCCGCCCGCTTTCCGCCCGTGAACCCCGCGACCCCCTCCGCCGCCTCGCGACGCGATTTCCTGCGCCGCTGCGCCACGGCCACCGCCGGCCTGGCGCTCGCCCCCTCGGTATATGCCGCCCGCGACTGGTCGGGCCGCGAGCCCACCCGCTACCCCGATCCGGATCTGGTCCACCTCGACCCGCGCTTCGGCGGACTCGCGATCGGGAACACCCCGATCCAGCGCCTCCACTCCGGCTCGCTCTGGGCGGAGGGCCCGTCGTGGAACGCCGCGGGCCGCTACCTTGTCTGGAGCGACATCCCTGGCAACGTCCTCCTGCGCCGGATCGACGAGGACGGTCACGTCAGCACGTTCCGGGACCCCAGCCACAACACCAACGGCACCACCTTCGACCGCGAGGGGCGGCTGCTCTGCTGCGAGCACGCCACCCGCCGGGTCACGCGCCGCGAGCACGACGGGTCCCTCACCGTCCTGGCCGAGCGATTCAACGGCAGGCCGTTCAACGCCCCCAACGACGTCGTGGTCCATCCCGACGGCGGCATCTGGTTCACCGATCCCGGGTACGGCAGCATGGGCCACTACGAGGGCAGCAAGGGGCCGCTCGAGCTCAAGGAGGCCGTCTACCGCATCGACCCGGCGGGCCGGATCGATCTGGTCACGGACGAGCTCCACAAGCCGAACGGGCTCTGTTTTTCGCCCGACTACAAGCTCCTCTACGTCGCCGACACGGGCGGGCCGAATCCGAAGCCGATCCGCGCCTATCCGGTCGAGGGCGAGAAGAAGCTCGGCGCCGGCCGCGTTTTCGCGTCGATGGAGTTTCAGGGGAAGATGGGCGGCGCCGACGGCATCCGGTGCGACACCGCCGGCAACCTCTGGGCCAGCGCCGGCTGGGCCGGCGAGGGCTACGACGGCGTTCATGTCTTCGCGCCCGACGGCAAGCGCATCGGCCTCATCCGGCTGCCGGAGATCTGCTCGAACGTCTGCTTCGGCGGCGCGAAGCGGAACCGCCTTTTCATGACCGCCAGCCAGTCGCTCTACTCCGTCTACGTGCAGTCGCAGGGCGCCCACTGGTGCTGAGTGAGGTCGCGCTCGCGCGGCCGGGCGCCCGCGCTCCGGCCCGGGCGCATCCCGCCGGAATCCCCTTGGCTCGGCCACCCCTTCGTGTGGAATCCCGCCGTGCCGACCGCTCCCGATTTCACGATCGACGTCATCGTCTACGGCCTCCTGGTGATCGGGCTGTTCGGGATCCTGTGGGTCTACTACGACCGCCGCGACCGCGCGTTGTACGACGCCGATCGCCGCAAAGTGACCTTTCACTGCATCCGTTGTGATCACCTCTACACGCAGCCGGCCGGCACGGAGACGGCCGACTGCCCGAAGTGCGGGCACCACAACGTCCGGCTGAAGTTCTAGGACGAGCCGCGGGGGCTCGCGGCGACGGACAAGATGCCTCTCCGCGTCCGGCGGGAGCGGCATGACGCGGTGGTCCGGGCCGGCGGGCCATTTTTTGGTTTCCTCGCGGAAGATTCCTCCCCAGCTTCCCGCATGGCGCAGACCATTGCTGTCCTCGATTTCGGTTCCCAGCTAACGCAAGTCATCGCGCGGCGCATCCGCGAGTGCCAGGTCTACTCGAAGATCTACCACTACAGCACGCCGGCGGCGAAGCTCCGGGAGGAGGGGGTGATCGGCATCATCCTCTCCGGGGGCCCCCAGAGCGTCTACGCGAAGACCGCCCCGCACCCGGATCCCGAGATTTTCCGGCTCGGCGTGCCGGTCCTCGGCATCTGCTACGGCGTCCAGCTCATGGGCCACTTTCTCGGCGGCAAGGTCGAGCTCAGCAAGGCCCGCGAATACGGGCACGGCCACCTCGAGATCAAGAAGGCCGGCAGGCTCTTCGCCCGGCTGCCGAAGCGGCTGCGCATCTGGAATTCCCACGGCGACAAGCTCATCAAGCTCCCGCCTGGCTTCGGGGCGATCGGCGTGTCGGAGAACTCGCCCTTCGCGGCGATCGAGGACCCGAAACGCCGCTTCTACGGCATCCAGTTCCACCCGGAGGTCTTCCACACCGAGCGCGGCGTGGACATGATCCGCAACTTCCTCGTCGGCGTCTGCGGCGCGCGGCAGGAGTGGACGACCAAGGACTTCATCGACCACGCGGTGGCTGACATCCGCGCCAAGATCGGCAAGTCGCGGGTCCTCCTCGGGCTCTCCGGCGGCGTCGACTCCTCGGTCGCCGCCGCCCTTCTCCACAAGGCCATCGGCCGGCAGCTCACCTGCGTCTTCGTCGACAACGGGCTCCTGCGCAAGGGCGAGCGCGAGCACGTCGAGGACCTCTACGCGCGGAATTTCAAGATCGACCTGCGCGTGATCGACGCGTCGAAGACCTTTCTGAAGCGGCTCCGGGGCGTGACGGACCCGGAGCAGAAGCGCAAGATCATCGGCCGCACCTTCGTCGAGGTCTTCGAGAAGTCCCTCCGCTCGATCGGCGGCGCGGAGTTCCTGGGGCAGGGGACGCTCTATCCCGACGTCATCGAGTCCGTCTCGATCGGCAACAATCCGGCCTCCCTCATCAAGACACACCACAACGTGGGCGGCCTGCCCGAGCGCATGAAGCTTCGGCTCATCGAGCCCCTGCGGGAGCTCTTCAAGGACGAGGTCCGCGCCGTCGGCGCCGCCCTGGGCCTGCCCCGGGAGGTGGTCTGGCGGCAGCCGTTCCCCGGCCCCGGCCTCGGCGTCCGCGTGATGGGCGACATCACGGCCGACAAGCTGGAGATCCTCCGCAACGCCGACGCGGTGCTGCAGGAGGAGATGCGCGCCTCGGGCTACTATTGGAAGGTCTGGCAGTCCTTCGCGGTCTTCCTGCCGGTCAAGACCGTGGGCGTGTTCGGCGACGAGCGCACCTACGACTACGTGGTCGCCCTGCGGATCGTGGAGAGCGTCGACGCCATGACGGCCGACTGGGCCAAGATCCCGCACGATCTCCTGCAGAAGATCTCGAGCCGCATCACGAACGAGGTCCGCGGCGTCAGCCGCGTCGTCTTGGACATCAGCTCCAAGCCCCCCGCGACGATCGAGTGGGAGTGAGACCGGCACCCCGGGCCGGCCCCGGGGCCTTTTGGCGGCCCGGGAGCCCCGTTTCTCCGCTCCGGCCAGCAGGGCCCGCCGGAACCTGCCGGCTCGGAGAGGGACTGAGGTTTTCCCCCTTGCCGCAGGCGGCACCGGCGACCACTTTGCATGTCTCTGCACCCTGTATGAACCCCCGTTCCGTCGCCGCCATTCTGGCCTGCCTGCTCAGCTTCGGAATCGGGTCCGCCGCTCCGGCTGACGACGTCATCGCCAGGGCCCGGGCCTATCTGGGCGCGGAACGCGCGCTGGAGGCGGTCCGCAGCATCCACTTCACCGGCACGCTGGAGCTGACGGCGCAGGTCCCGTCGGAAGCCGACCCCAGCGTCACGGTCGACCAGCAGCTGCGCCTGCCGGTCGACATCGTCTTCCAGAAGCCGTACCAGCAGCGCATCGTCGTCCGGTCCGAGAAGGTCATCGAGACCAGCGCGCTGGACGACTACGACGGCTGGCAGCGTCGCAGCGACGCGCAGGACCCGTCCCGCTCCCAGGTGGTCCCCCTCGATCCCCAGCAGGTGAAGCGGCTCCGCGCCAACACGTGGGAAAACCTCAGCTTCTTCCGCGGGCTCGAACGGCGCGGGGGCCGGGTCGAGTACCAGGGCGAGGCGACCGCCGACGGCGTGGCATGCGCGAAGATCGCGTTCATCCACGGGGAGAACATCGTTTTCTACCGCTTCTTCGACCGCACCACCGGCCGGCTGGTGAAGACCGAGACCGAGTCCGGCGGGGAGATCCGGGAAGAAGGCGAGATGACGGTCAGCGGCGTGCGCTTTCCGCGGAAGGTCATCAACAAGACGCCCGACGGAAAGACGACGACCATCACCTTCGAAAAGGTCGTCATCAACGAGGTCCACCCGGCGTCGGACTTCGCCTATCCGACCCTGTCGGCCCCGTGACGCCCGCGGTCGGCGAACTTTGCTAAGCCGGTCTGTGACCCGGGCTTATTACGCCCGGAATCCCCGGCGCCGGGGTAGCTTTGTTTTGCATCGGGGATGTTTTGTGCTCTGCTGGCGCGACCCCGTATGCAGAAGACCGCCTCCCTCAAGATTGACGACAAGGAGCACTCCTTCCCGGTGATGCTGGGCACGGAGGGCGAGAAGGCCATCGACGCCCGCCAGCTGCGCAAGGACACCGGCTACATCTTCTACGATCAAGGGTACGGCAACACGGGTTCGTGCGAGAGCGGCGTCACGTTCCTCGACGGCGAGAACGGCATCCTCCGGCACCGCGGCTACCCGATCGAGCAGCTCGCCG
>DASPMT010000058.1:0-3153 GCA_035626935.1 Phycisphaerales bacterium
TGGGTGGTAGAAGTTGTTGCCGATGATCCGAGCCGCCTCGATGAACTTCTGGCGCTGCGCCGACTTCACGTCCATCACGACCGGCGCGTCGATTGTGTAGGTGTCGACCTTGCCGCCGGCGCCGCCGGTGAGCGCCGTGCCCGACGCCTGGCGCGCCTTGACGAACGTGACCTTGTCGCCGGCGAGTGAGACCGTGACGTTGCCGGCGCCACCCGCGGCAACGACCTTTTTGTCATCGCCCTTGTAGGAGACGCTGACGAGCGACCCCTCGGCGCCGGGGCCGGGGGCATCGGGCGGAGCGCTGAAGATCACGCGGTCGCCGCCGGGAGTGATGTTGAGGTTGGAGAGGCTGCCGGTCGACCCGGCGATGCGCCTGACGCGCAGGTGGCTGCTGGTCGTGTCGATCACCAGCGGCTTGGCGGGCTTGGGCTTGTCCTTGGCGACCCAGTCGGCGTCGTCCCAGAGCACAGGCGCGATCGGCTTGGCCGCCTTCGCGGCGGTTGCCTGCTTCTTGAAGTACTCGTCCAGCTCGTAGGCGGGCATCGCTTCGAGCTTCTGGTCGAGGTAAACGCCCCACACAGAGAACTGGAAGTTATCACCCTCACGCTCGGTGAGGAAGTAAAGCACCTTTCCGTCGCGGGACAGCCGGGGGCTGACGTCCAGGTCGGGGTGGCGGGTGACGTTCACCGGCTCACCGACGCCGCCGTCCTTGCCACCCTCAGTATCGAGAATGAAGATGTCGCTGTTGAAGTCGAGGTCCTCGCGGGCGAAGACGACGTGACGGGAGTCCCACGCCCACTGCACCTCCGGTTCGTTCCACCCTTCCATCAGCACGCGGCTCTGCTTCTTGACCAGGTCGATGAGGACCAGGTCGCCGCGGCCACGGGTGATCAGCAGCTTCCGCCCGTCCGGGGAGGGTGTGGGCGAGGAGAGCTCCATTCCGAGCACGCCGTCGTTGCGGCCGGCGCCCACGATCGAGTCGTCGAGCCGGCGGACGTCGAACCGGAGACCCTCGGACCAGCGCTTGCCGAAATCGGGCTTCTTCTCCTTGGCCTTGTCGTCCTTCTTGTCGCCGTCGGCGGGCTTGTCGTCCTTCTTTTCGGCCTGGTCGTCCTTCTTGGGTTCGTCGCCCTTCGGCTCGTCCTTCTTGGTTTCGTCCTTTTTCGCGTCGTCCTTCTTCGCCTCGTCTTTCTTTTCGGCGTCGTCTTTCTTCTCTTCCTCTTTCTTTTCGTCCTTGGGCAGGACGTCCTCGCGGGCGAGTGACACGGTCGCGTAGTGGACGCGGTTTGTGCCGCTCTCGTCGCTGACGAACCAGAGGACGCGTCCGTCGGGGCTCCAGGCGAGTCCCGTCTCACGCCCTGCGGTGAACGTGACACGGCGCGTCGGACGGTTCTCTTCCGTCGACCGGACGAACACCTCGCCGCGGGCGACGACGGCCATCGTCTTGCCGTCGGGCGAGAGGGCCTGCTCGCTCACCTCGCGGGCGAGGTTCATGCGCTGGAAGTCGACGTCGTTGAGGTCCACCGCGGTCGTGACCGACACGGCGACCGGCTGCGCGCCGGGTTTGGTCAGGTCGAGGGTGTAGAGCGTGTCCCACACGCAGAAGGCCGCGACGGTGCCCCGGGCGTTCACGCTCAGGTCACGCACGCCGTGACCGATCGTCACCTGCTCCGTCGTCGGCGCGAACCTGGTGAGCTGTTCCGCGTTTGCTTCGCTTCCTCCCTTCGGCATGCGGTAGACGTTGCAGGTGCCGTCCTTGGTCGCGATATAGACCATGGACCCGTCGGGCAGCACGAAACCGTCCCCTTCGCTGCGTGCGTCGCTGGTGAGCTGCGTGAACGAGCTGTCACCGAGGCTCATCGCCCACAGGTCGCCCGCGCCGGTTCCGCCGTAGCGCGGGCGCGTGTACTCTGCGCGCCGGCGGGTGAACACCAGCGTCTTGCCGTCGGCGCTCACACGCGGCGAGGCGCCGTATGCGGCGGTCAGTTCGGTGATCGGACCGCCCGTCACCGGCGCCTTGTACATCTGGGTTCCGCGGTAGATCCCCGATGCCCGCTCGGTAAACACGATCCCTTGCCCATCGGCCGTCCACGCGCCGCCGCCCGCGGCAAGCGCCTGCGGCTTGTCTGACACCGTCACGCGCCGAACGGCGCCCGTCGTCAACCCGCCGCCCTCCGCCCGCATGACCTGCATCACGTAGATCGACCGGCCGCCATCGCGGTCGCTCTCGAACGCGATCATCGAGCCGTCGGGCGAGAAGCCCGCCTTCGCGTCGTCGGCCGGGCTGCTGGTCAGGCGCGTCGCCGCGCCGCCCTTGGAGGGCACGGCCCACAGGTCACCGAGCCAGTTGAAGACGATCGTGGAGCCGTCGGGGTTCAACGCCGGGAACTGCACGAACCCTGGCGTCGAAGGCTGCGCCGTCAACGCGCCCGCCAGACCCGCCGCGCCGATGAGCGCCGACACCGCCGAGACGATGGACGACCGAATCAGTTGCTTGTGCATGCCCCGAGGATATCAAGCGGCGACCTCGGAGTGCCGCAGTGAGCGGAGTAGGACAATCCCTTGCGCTTCAGCGTCCACCCACGCGGGCGGGAGCGGGAGGGTCCATCGGCGTGACGCCCGCGCTCACGTCCAGCGCGCTCCTTGCGCCCAGCGCGTCGTAGACGCCTTCCGGGAGGCAGAGGCGCTTCTGCTTGTCGGTTGAGAACCACGTCTGGGCCGCAACGAACTCCCCGTCGCCGTCGATGACCGAGACGATGCCGTACTCCTTGCCGGGAGTCCTGTCCTTGCCGGGCTTTCCCAACAGGATGCGCCGCGTCTGACGAACCAGCGAGATCTCGTCGGTCCTGGCCTCGATGTGCGGCCCGCCATCGAACGGGTCCACACGCATGTGGTAGCGGAAGCCGAGCTTCTCCAGCATCTTTTTGGCGGGGACCGTCTCCGGTCCCACCTGCCCGACGACAGCCCGCGCCTGCGGCGGCAGGAGCGACAGATAGATCTCCTCGCGCGGGTAGAGAGAGAGGATGAACTCCTTGCTCTCCTGGCAGAAGGCGTCCGCCTGGTCGTAGGTCAGGTTGATGAACTGGCGCGTGCAGTGCTCCCAGAAGGGGCTTTTTCCACCCTCGCGGTCCACCGTCACCACGCCCATCATCT
>DASPMT010000059.1:0-2599 GCA_035626935.1 Phycisphaerales bacterium
CGCCCCGGCATCCGCCGCGCGTGCTCCGCCTTGGTCGCGATGAACGCCGCGTGCGGCCCGCCGAACCCCATCGGCACTCCAAGCCGCTGACTGCTGCCGACGGCGATGTCCGCCCCGAACTCACCCGGCGGCTTGATCAGCGTCAGCGCCAGCAGGTCCGTCGCGACGACGAACTGCGCCCCGCCCGCATGGACTTCCTTCGCAGCCTTCTCAAAGTCGCGCAGCGTGCCGAACGTGCTCGGGTACTGCACCAGCACGCCGCACACGTCCGCCCCGACAGCCCCCACGCCTGCCGGATCGACGACCTTCACCTTCAGCCCCAGCGACTCAGCCCGCGTCTGCACCACCGCGATCGTCTGCGGGTGGCAATCGCTCGCCACCACAAACACGTCGCGCTGCGGCGAGGCCTCGTGCCCGCCCGCGATCGAGTAGCACATCGCCATCGCCTCGGCCGCCGCAGTCCCCTCGTCCAGCAGGCTCGCGCCGGCCAGCGGCAGTCCCGTCAGGTCCGCCACCATCGTCTGGAAGTTCAAGAGCGCCTCAAGCCGCCCCTGCGCGATCTCCGCCTGGTACGGCGTGTACTGCGTGTACCACCCCGGGTTCTCGATGATGTTCCGCAGGATCACCCCCGGCACGATCGTGTCGTAGTACCCCATCCCGATCATCGACCGCGCCACGGTGTTCTGCTGCGCATACCCCTTCAGCTTTGCCAAGGCCTCGCTCTCGGTCAGCGCGCCGGGAAGCTTCATCATCCCCGCCCGTCGGATCGCCGCCGGCACGATGGCGTCGCTCAGCGCCTCCAGCGTCGGGTACCCCACCACCGCCAGCATCTCTTCGATCTCCGCCGGGCTCGGCCCGATGTGCCGCGGCGCAAAGGCGTCCGATGCGTTCAGCACCGACCCCCCCGACCCCTGAACCTTGCCCTTCAAAGACGCCGCCGAGCCGCTCGAAGTCATCGTCATGATCGCCTCTTCAAGCGCCCCGCGATGCCGCGCGCCGGCCCCGCAGGAACGCCGTATTTGTGCCGCCTGTTCGGGTTTCGACCGATACCTAAGTGTAGGTCAAAGCGACCGAAAAGTCCCCGCCACGACACCGCGGCTCCGCCCCATTTCCGCCGCGCAATGACGGTGTCGCCACCCAATACCATCCATCCACACATGACACGACCCACCCCCGTCGCCGGACTCTTGGCTGCCTTCACCCTCTTGGCAAACGCGGCCGCCCAGACGCCGCTCCAGGACACCCTCAAGACGCTCTCCGATGAGGAGCGCACCTACTTCCAGCACGTCACCACCCTCAGCAACCCCTTCTTCGAAGGCCGCGCACCCGGCCTCCGCGGCAACCAGCTCGCCGCCGAGTACGTCGAGTTCAACTTCCGACGAATCGGCCTCACCCCCGCCTTCCCCGGTGATCAACCAGGCACGACGACCACCGCGCCCTTCTCCTCATTCCGGCAAACGTTCTCCACCGGGAAGGAGACCAAGCCCAAAGCCCAGTCACTCTCATACACGGCCGCCGGATCAAGCGTCACGCTCAAGCCGGGGATCGACTTCGCGGTGCGAGGCGTTTCGGGCGCCGGCCAGGTCGAGCGCCCGGTCATCTTCGTCGGCTACGGCATCGCCGAAGGCAAAGACGGATATAACTCCTTCGACGGCCTGAGGGAAGACGAAGACCTCTCCGGCCGCGTCGCCCTCCTCCTCCGTTTCGAGCCCCTCAACGACCAGGGCAAGAGCCGCTGGAGCGACAACGGACGCTTCTCCAACCGCTCGGCGCTCGCCGGCAAGCTCCGCGCCCTGGCCGACCGCAAAGCCGCCGCCGTGCTGCTCGTCAGCCCGCCCGGCGTCGACGACCCGCGCGCCAAGACTATCGAGGACACCGCCTCATCAACCGCTGGCACGATGATGGCTATGCCGATCATCAACCTCCACGTCGACGCCGCCGCCGCCATGCTCGCAGCGGCCGGCGCAGACCTGACAGCGCTCCGCAAGGCCGCCGATGAACGCGGCGGCATCCAGGACATCCCCGGCCTCACCGTCAACCTCGACGCCGCCGTCACCCGCGAGCCGAACGCCACCGACAACGTGGGCGGCGTCCTCCGCGGCCGCGGCTCCCTGAAAGACGACTACCTGATCATCGGCGCCCACTTCGACCACGTCGGCTACGGCCTCTTCGGCAGCCGCACAAACGAGTCCGGCAAGCTCCACCCGGGCGCCGACGACAACGCCAGCGGCACCGCCGGCCTGATCATGCTCGCGTCGCGTCTCGCCGCCGAATACGCGGCCCTCCCAGACGGCGCCAGCACCCGCTCGATCATCTTCGTCGCCTTCAGCGGCGAGGAGGGCGGCCTGATCGGCTCCCGCCACATGGTGAAGAACTCACCCGTCGAGGCCAGCCGCGTCTACGCCATGCTCAACATGGACATGATCGGCCGCCTGCGCGAGGGCCGGCTCGAAGTCGGCGGCGTGGGCACGGCAGAAGGTCTGGAAGAGTGGAGCAGGCCCTACTGGGACGAGTCCGGCCTGACCATCAAGACCAGCAAGGTCGGCGCCAGCAACTCCGACCACGCCTCCTTCCACCGCGTGAAGGTCCCCAACCTCTT
>DASPMT010000060.1:0-3192 GCA_035626935.1 Phycisphaerales bacterium
GTGGTGGACGAGTTCTACGACCCGCTGACGAAGCTTTTCAAGATGTTCAAGTCGAAATAAGGCAGCAACTTGTGCGGCTTGAAATCGGCGAATTGGCAACCTGCTTGGATCGCGATCAGTCAACCGTCGATGTTGACTGAGACCGGGCGGAAGTCCTTGGTCGTTCGGAGTTCGAGGATCTCACGGCACTCGAGCTCGCCCACGTCAAAGGTCAGTGTGCAGGGCGGTTCGGTCTCAGATCCGGCGTCGTACTCCACCACGTAAAGACGCTGCGCAGTTAGCACGGACGCCGGATCTGGCAGTTCCTCCGCGGTGTTCCCCACTCTTCGGAGACCATCACCGACCATCTGCGAGGCCTGACCCGCGAGTTGGTCGAGTGAGGACCAGAGAGCCCTCCAGAAACGATCGACGTCGGCGGCGAGTTCGGCGGCGTCAACCGTGCGCGAATGGGGCGGAAAAACCATGAACGTGATCGCCCGCCGCGAGCCGCCGGGATTCGATCGGGTGTATTCGTAGAAGACCCAGTCAGGACCGTGCATGACGAGTGGCATCCGGCCGAGCTCACGCGTCTCGAGATAGGGTGGAAGAGCCGAAATGGGCAAAGTCCCCGGTGTGGGAGCGTTAGAAACAACCGGTCTGCCTCTTCCCTGTCGCGCCCGGAGCAGGCCGAGCTCGATCCATCGCGTCTTGACCCTCGTCCTGACCGCGTCCTCCATCTTCAGGATCGGCGGCCAGTCGCGGACGGGATAGCCGTTGCGCATATCCCCCGCCACCTTCGGCGTAGCGTCGAAGGCGATGCGGCGGCCGCACTTGCTGAGATGGGTGTCGCGCTCGTGAGCGACGTTGGCCGCCCAATGGAACATCACGTCGTCGAAGCTCGCGGCGTCCGCATCCTCGCCGACAACGACCGTCCAGCGCGGAAGGGACTCGCCGTCACCCAGCGAGCCGAGTGCCTTGATCATCCGTTCGCCGTCGCCCGCCGCCGCCTTCTTCATCTTCACAAACAGCCACCAGCCACCCAGCTCGCCGGGGATGCGTGCATCGAGCACCCCGTCGATCGTCTTGATGCGGGCTTCGGTGGCGCGGCCCTGCGCGCCCGTCACGGCCGGTAGGTCACCGGTGGAGCACAACTCCGCCGCAAGCCCCTCCAGGTGCCGGTGCCGTTCCGCATCGAAGACCTTCCGCGTCGCGTCCAGCCCGATTTTCTCGCCCGCCCCCAGGTACGGCGCCGCGTGGTCCAGGATGTCCAGCGGCCCGCGCACCCGCTCGATATCGCGCCCGGGGACACAGAGCTCCCCCACCCGCCGCAGCACCGCCGCCGTGTCGTGCACGTCGCAGTCGTCGTCCACCACGATGACCGCTTTCGTCCAAGCCATCTGCCCGGCGCCCCACACGCTGTGCATCAGCCGTCGCGCCTGCAGCGGGTACGCCTTCTTGATCTTCACCGCCGCGCAGTTGTGGAACGCGCCGAACTGCGGCAGGTCGTAGTCCTCAACGTCGTGCACGACGGTCTTGAGCAGCGGCAGGAAGAGACGCTCGGTCGCCTTGCCGAGGTAGTAGTCCTCCTGCGGCGGCAGACCCACGATCGTCGTCGGGTAGATCGCGTTGCGCCGGTGCGTGATCGCCGTCACCTCAAGGATTGGGTAGCGGTCCGGCATCGAGTAGAAGCCGGTGTGGTCGCCGAAGGGGCCTTCGAACACCGCGCCCGGGCCGAGCGGACCGTCCTCCGGCTTGCGAGGGTCCCAACCGATCAGGCCGGCCTCGTTGCTCACGTACCCCTCGATGACGATCTCGGCGTTCGCCGGCACCCACAGCGGCACGGTGACGCCGCGCACCATCGGGATGCCCCCGCGGTTGAGGAACCCGGCCAGCAGGAGTTCGCTGATCCCCGGCGGGAGCGGCGCGGTCGCGGCGTACGGCAGCACGCTCTCGCCGCCGAGCACGATCGCCACGGGCATCCGTTGCCCCTTGGCCTTCCAGCTCCGCCAGTGGCGGGCGCCGTCGTGGTGCATGTGCCAGTGCATCGCGGCCCTCTGCCTGCCGAGCAGTTGCACGCGGTACATCCCGATGTTGTGGCTCGGTGGCCTCGGGTTGTCGGCGTCGTCGGCGTGAACGGTGTGGATCCCCGCGAGCGTGATGTACCGCCCGCGCCATTTCGCGTCCCACTCCGCTCCACCGCCAAGCCCCGGAATCCCGTCGTTGACGCCCGCAGGGTAGCCGACCGAAGCGAGATCGCCATCCAGCGGCCAGCAGCGCAGCAGCGGCAGTTCCGTCAGGTCGGCGGCGTCTCCCGTCAGCACGACCTCCTGACACGCGCCGCGTCCTCCTTTGCGTTTCGGCGGCACCCTCAGCAGCGGCAGGAACTGCCTCGCCTTGGCGAGCATGTCCCCCAGCCCGGCCGGCGGCTCCGGTTTCACGAGGCTCCCGATCCGCGCCGCCACCGAGTCAAAGCCCCCCTCCTCACACCCCAGCGCCATCTCCATCCGCCGGTACGAGCCCAAGGCGTTGATCAGCACCGGGAACCGCGACCCCTCGAGGTTCTCAAACAGCAGCGCGTGCCCCCCGCGCCCATGGAAGCGGGGGTCGGTTCGGCGGGCCGCGGCACTGGGCGCGCCCGGCGCGATCGACTTGCTTTCAATGTCCGCGATCGCCGCGATCTCGAGCACCGGCGACACCGCGGCCTTCACCCGGCGGAGCTCTCCTGCCCTCTCCAGCGCCGCCACAAAGTCCCCGAGCGATCGGTACATGGGCCAGAGCGTAAGGCCCGATACAGTCGGGCGATGGCCGCACCGGGCGATAAGCCCCCAACCCGCAGCACGCTCACCGCCGATTACCAGCGCGACTGGCCCGAATATTTCGAGGCCGTGGACGGCAAGGGGGGAACGCCGCGCGACACCGTCGTGCGAGCCCTTGACCTGTTCGAGAAAGACCCCCCCACGCGCCGGACGCTCATGGCTCTGGACGTCGCCTGCGGCCAGGGACGTGACGCGCTCGAGATGCTCCGCCGCACCGACCCCCGCTGGCGCGTCATCGCCATCGACTCCCACACCGACGCCACCCGCCGCACCCTTGCCGCCATCGACATCCACGACATGGAGCGCGTGATCGTCTGCCAGCTCGCGATGGAGGAACTCCCCCAGCGCGGCGCCGGCGTCATCCCGCCGCATGTAGACCTGGTCAACGCGGCCTTCG
>DASPMT010000061.1:0-2004 GCA_035626935.1 Phycisphaerales bacterium
ATCCCGGCGACAGGAGCGACGCTGTCCGCTCTCGAGTGCATCGCCAGGAGAGGGATCGGACGCCACTGGCTCACACGCCTGAGCGGATCGACCCGCGCGATCTGCTGAGGCAAGTAGAGCGCCTCGCGCTGGAAGAAGAACTCGACGTTGCCGACCGTCGACTCAACCGACGCGCACCGGTAGCCGTGCGGCTCGCACAGCCGCCGCAGCGTGACGATGCCGCCGGCGGACATCCCTCCGATCCCCACGCGCGTCAGATCGAACAGCGTCCCGAACTGGCCCAGCCCTTCGACAACGCCGTCAACCTCACCGACCATCTGCTCGATCACGTCAAGCGTCCGCCCCGGTTCGTCCCACCCGGCGGCGGCCCGCTCGCCGTGCCCGGGAAGATCGATCGCGCACGTCGCGATACCGCCCCCCTCCGCCCGCATCCACCGCAGATACCGTCCCGGGTCAAGCTCCTTGTTCACGGTGCGGCCGTGCATCCAAACCATCACCGGGCGCGGCGTCTGCCAGTCCGGATGGATCACCAGGCACGGTACCGAGTTTGGTCCAAGCCGGGTCCACTTCGCCTGCTTCGCCAATGCAGAAGGAAGTTGCCCCGAAAGATCAGGCATCGCAACCCCCTTCTCCCGGCTGTGTGGGAGAAGGTGCCCGCCGCTTTGGGCGGGGGGATGAGGCTGTCCCCTGGCGGCTTCTGTCCAAAGAGGGCGCCACCTCACCCCAACCTTCTCCCGCAAAGCCGGGAGAGGGAGGTCGCGTCCAACGCCACCTCGATTTCACAGCACCACCTTCTCACCCCGCTCAATCACCGGGAACCGCCTGCCGCGCAGATCGTCCGCCTCCATCGCGTGGAGGGGCGGCACTTCGATCGTGCACTCCGGCTCACCTTCCGCGTCAGTCGGCACAACTCCGCCTTGCCCGATCGCCGTGAGCCACTTCGTCGCCCGCTTCGTCTGAATCCGCCTGCACGACTCCGGCGAGTCCGCCCCCTCGGCGTTTTTGATCGGGGCGAACTCCTCCACCCGCTCGGTCTCCAGCACGATGCTCTTCTTCGCGAGCGGGAGCGCATCGAACACGAACAGCTCGAGCTTCACCGCGTTGGGCTTTTCCGGCTCGACGCGTTCCCCCGTCGCCAGGTCCACGAAGGGCACCCTCTTCTCCGCCCGGTGGTACGGCAGCGCCACGCCGCCGTCGGCGCCGCCCTCCGCCAGCTGCTTGAGGAACTCCACGCCGATCACGTGCACCGCGATGTTCCCCGCTTCGAACTTCAGCCGTCCGTCGTCGCCCGTCGCGCGGCTCAACTGCGGAGGCATGTCGCTGTACTCGACGACCGCCGTCTTCCCCCCGACCTTGCACAGGACGCCCACCTTCTCATCCGGCCCCGCTTTCGGGCACATCTTGCTGCTCATCTCCCGCGACGAGTCCGGTGCGAACGCGTGCAGGCCGATGAACGCGGGGTCGATCACGCGCACCAGCGGGTTGTCGATCTGGGTGTACGACAGGTGCTCGATCCCCCGCCTCACCATGTCCGCGAGTGCCCCGCTGTCCGCAAGGGCCTTGATCGAGCCGCCGTGACCGTCTGGGCTCACCGCCGGCATATGGCGCTGGTCCAGCAGGACCTTTCCTGTCGCCATGTCGAAGCTCGGCATCACCCCCTGCGTGAAGAACATGACGTCGTGCTTCTTCAGCCCGAAGTACCCGTTCTCTTTGAAGAATCGCACCGTCGCGGCGTGGTTCAGCGGGCTGGTCATGATGTACCACGGGATGGCGCAGTGGCTGCTCCTGCAGTAGCGGCCGGCAGCGGCCGCGATCCACTCCGCCAGGCACGCAAACAGCGGCTTGCCCGTCACCGCGCCGCCCGGGAAGCACCCCTTTGGCCCGTCATAGCCCAGCCGCGTTCCTTGTCCTCCGGCCACCGTGAACGCCGCGACCTTTCCGGCAGCGATCAGCTCGATGCCCTTGGTCTTGTACGCGGCGCGGTCCCAGTTGCTGCCGTCGGCG
>DASPMT010000062.1:0-5329 GCA_035626935.1 Phycisphaerales bacterium
CGCACGCATTTGATGCGCTCCGTCACCTCTTGCAGCGGAAGTTCAATGCTACCAAGGACTTGCCGGAACCGCAAACCCCAAGATAGCGGGGGTTTCCCCTTGTTCTGACACGCACACAGCAACGAGACATACCACGAAATCTCTCCCGCAAAGGAGCGCTGCGCCGATGCGGAGTGGTTGCACACCGCGCGGGCCGACCCCCGCGTTACATTCGCTCCACCCGGCTCGACGGTCCGGAGGTCGCCCCGATGCCTCATGCCCTAACCCTTACTCCAGTCTGCTCGCTCGGTGCCCAGATCCCCGAAGCGCTCTACAACCTGCCATGGTTGGTGCAAGTTCCGGTCGCCCTCGCCCTGATTGCGGGCGTGGTTCTCTGGCTCGCCGGCCGGCGGCTGATCCGGCCAGTCACGATCATGATCGGCCTGGGCCTCGGCGGTGTGCTCGGGTTCCTGGTGTTGCCAGTCGTGATGCCCGGGGTCGCGATCTCTCCTTACCTCGGACTGGCCGGTGGTGCCGCGGCGGGCTTAACCATCGCCCTTCTGCTCTACCAAGTGGCGACGGCCATCACATTTGGATCGGCAATCGGCGCCGGGTGCGGCGTAACGGCGGCGGCAGTCCTTGGAACGGCGCTGACGCTACCGGCGTCCGCGCAGCTCGAAGACCCCGTGCTGCCCTTGCCCTCGGAAGCCCCAGCCCAGCTTGGCGGCGGAGAGCAACCTCTTTATGTACCACCGCCGGCTCCCTGGAACCCGCACATCGAGCCGCTGCCGGAGCCGGACGTTGGACCCGAAGGTGCGGATGTGCAAAACCCGGGGGTAATCCGTGCAAAACCTGTCCACAAGCCGAAGCCGACAACAACCCACGCCCCGGCCAAGATCGCAAAACCGAAGGGCACGTCCGCGAAGCCATCCGCCAAGCGAGCGGGCTCCGCCGACGCACCCAAGACCGCCCGGCCCGCCGCCGCAACGACAGGCAAGTCGGCTCGCGCCGGCGCAGGGAGCGCAGCAGGAAGGGTCGGTCAATTCTGGCAGGCCGCGCGTGCTACGTGGGGCGGATGGTGGGACTCGGTGCCGGAGCGGAACAAGCCGTGGATCATCGGCGCGACCGTTGTGGGCGTGGCAGCGGGGACGGTGCTCGGGCTGCTGTTGCCGGCGTGGTCGGCCGGCGCCGTGACGGCGCTGGCGGGGGCGGCGATCTGGATCCCCGCAGCCGTGTGGCTCGGGACGGCGTGGGCTGCGCCCGGGTTCACCGCGCGCGGCGCAGGAACAGTGCACGCGCTGTCGCCCGGCGGTTGGATCGCGGTGTGGCTCGTCATCGCCATCATCGGCGTCGCGTGCCAGTGGTACGGTCTGATGCCGGGCGGCAAGGGGAAAGGGAAAGCGAAGAAGCGGAAGCCGCGGGACCACGACGAAGAATGACTGTCAGCTCGCAGCGCTCGCGGTGATACACGGCTCGTGGTCACACCTTCTCAATCGCGCTCATAGAGTTCCCTGACGCAGCGGCCGCGCACCGACGCGGAGAGCGTGCGAAGGGGAATGCTCGATGACCAGTTTCGAACGTGACGCGATGGGGGCGATCTGTCTGCTTGCGGCGTTTGCCGACGGTCAGCCCGAGCCGGCCGAGCTCGAGCGGCTGAAGTCGGCGGCCGCAGGCGCGAGCGGAGGTGACGGTGCCGGCGGACTCTCGAGCGAGGTCTACCAGCGGGTCATGCTGAAACAGGTAGACGTCGGCACCGAGGCGGCGCGCCTGAACACGCCGGAGCTGCGGCGCCAGGCGTTCGAGCTGGCGGTTGGGATCTGCGACGCCGACGGGGTGACGACCGATGCTGAGCGCCGGTTTCTGATGGACCTGGCGTGGAAGCTGCAGATCCCGGAGAACGAAGCACGGGCCGTCATCGACAACGCCGACGAGCTGGCAGCCGACCCGCTGAGCAGGCCGATCGGAATGAGCGCAGCGGTAGCCGCGCCGCCCCCACTGCCGGCAGCACCGGCGCCGGGCGCATCGGACGCTGAGATCGACGCGTCGATCCGCAACCACGCGATCCTGTGCGGGGCGCTGGAACTGCTGCCGCAGGGGCTGGCGTCGGCGGCCATCATCCCGGTTCAGATGAAGATGGTGTACTCGATCGGCAAGCGCTACGGGTACCCGCTCGACAGCGGGCACGTGAAAGACCTGCTGGCGACGGTGGGCGTGGGCGTGACATCGCAGGTGGTCGAGTCGTTCGGGCGCCGGATCATGGGAGGATTGGTCGAGTCGATCACCAGGCACGTGGTGGGCGGATCGCTTGGAAAGGTGGCCGGCAGCCTGGCGCGGGGCGGCACGGGCGCCGCAGTGACGTTCGCAACGACGTACGGGCTCGGCCAGGTGGCGCGGCAGTATTACGCGGGCGGCAGGAAGATGTCGGCCATCGATCTGAAGTCGGTCTTCGGCCGGAGCGTCGAGCAGGCGAAGGGTGCGTACGGGCAGTTTGCGCCGGCGATCCAGCAGCAGGCGTCGTCGCTGAACCCGGCACGGCTGCTCGACCTTGTACGAGCGTGAGAACACCGAGCACGCCGGTGGCGTATCGCGTCGGGCTCGCAGGCTGCGCGCCACCGCAACCGCCGCCCCTCGCTCGCCGATTAATGGGTCCTTACCGAAGGGAGCATCTGTGTCAAACTCTATCCGCTGCCGGGCCGCTGTCACGCCGCGCCCCGCCGTCCGTTTTCCTCTGGTCATGGCGCTCGCGGCCGGAGCAGTGGCGGCGGGCGTGCAGGCACAAACCTGCACACCGCAATGGGAAGCTCTCCCCGCCGGTTTGCCGCCGTTGGGCGTCGACGCTTCGGTCTACGCCGACATCGACGGGCCAGGCGGCGATGGACCGCTGCTCGTGGCGGCCGGGTTTGGCGGCGTGTACGTCCTGCGCAACAGCGCTTGGGAGAAGATCGGCATCGGCGGTCCCTCGTCCATGCCCACAAACGCTCTGACGATGTGGGATCAGGACGGTGATGGCCCGTTGCCTCCCCGGCTGAGCGCAGGAGGGAACTTCATCTTCACCGGGATCAGCCGCATCCCCATGTGGACAGGCACGAGTTGAGCCCCCCTTGGGAGCGGTCAGACCGAGGCCGTTGATGCGCTCACAACCTGGGACGCCGACGGCGACGGCCCGCTCCCCCCTTACCTGATCTCCAGCAGCAACCGCACCTTCGCCGGCACGTTCGTCTCCAAGTGGGACGGCACGCCGTGGACCGGGCTCGGAAACGGGCTCACCGGCCAGCCGCGAGCCTTGCTCAGCTGGGACGCCGACGGAGCGGGACCTCAGCCACCCAGACTCGCCGCCGCAGGGTTCTTCAGCATTTGGAGAGGCCCCACGTCCCAGCGAGTAGCGCAGTTTGACGCGTCGCGTGGAGCCCGGTCGGGAGCGGCATCAACGGCGAGGGATGGGCGATTGGGACCTTCGGCTTCGACGGGGCGGGGCCCGGCCAGACCGCGCTTATCCTCGGCGGCGACTTCACGTCGGCGGGCGGCAACCCCGCGGCAGCGATCGACCGGTGGGACGGGGTGAATTGGCCCGCGTTGGGCACCGGGATGGGAGACCAGCTTGCGGCCATCACAGGCTTTGACCCCGATGGCCCGGGCCCCAGGCGGAGCAGCTTTACGCCTCCGGCCATTTCAACTCGCTGGTACAGGGCCGCGTCGCTCGGTGTGACGGGTCGGCGTGGCAGTCGCTCGGAACTGGCGCCAACGGCACGGTGCTGACGTTGACACCGTTTGATCCCGACCGAACGCCCCGAAGCTGGCGACGCTCGGCGGATTCTCTACCGTCGACGGCATGTCCGCGTCGCGCGCTGCGCTGTGGGGGTGCGCCGGGGACCTTCCGCCGGCCTGCGCGGCGGACGTTGGTGCGCAGGGAGGCGTGCACGGTCAGGACGGAGTGCTCGACAACAACGACTTTGTCGCGTTCATCGAACTCTTCTTCTCGCAAGATTCCGCGGCCGACCTGGGCGCCCAGGGAGGTGTACCGAGCGCGGACGGAGCGTGGGACAACAACGATTTCGTCGTCTTTATCGACCTGTTCTTCACCGGCTGCTGAGGGCGCGAGAGCGCCGGGTCTCTCCGTCACCGCGTGCCCAGGCCCCAGGGCGAAGGCGCCGCGCCGCACTCCGGGCACCGGACACGCGCCGCGTTTGCCCTGAGGTCGTAACCGCACGAGCGGCAGTGACCAGCGGGCAGGCGTTTGGGGCGGGTGGCCACGAGCACCACCGCTGCACCCAAACTGACGGGCGCTGCAACGCGGCAGAAGTTGGCGACCACGGCCCGGAAGGTCGACCGCGGCGGCCGCGTGGGCGCCGACGCTGCCCGGCCGAAGTAGAGCGACTGGTAGATCGCGATCACGCCCGCCAGAGCGAAAGCGACAGCGCAGGCGATGTGAGCCGCTCGCCGAAGCCTGATGGACGCGGCACGCGTCAGCGAAGAGGCCCTCCGGGAAGTTTCGAAACTTCGCGCGTCTGGTCGCGCCCGCACTCGGGACAAGGCGCATCGCGCCGCGTCGCGGTGAGGTCGTAGCTGCAAGCGGCGCAGCGCCCCATGGGGCGCGGCGCTCTGAGCGCGGCGACAATGACGGAGACGATCAACGCGGGGCCGAGGATCGCGCCGAATGCCAGGAGGACCGGAAGCGCCGAATCCCCCCACTGCCCAGATGCAAGGCCGATCGCCAAAGTGGTTGCGACGATCACTAGGGCGGCTCCGGTCAAACCCCAGAAGAATACTGCGAACCCCCGCCGGCCGCGGTTAAGCAGGACCAGCGCAGCCGCGACAACGCTCATCAGAGAGAGCACCAGGGCCACAAGCGCAAGGGTCACGATTCCCATTGGTGCTTATAGCGCGTCTCCAGCGCCGGGCTGCGTGCGGCTCGGCACCCCGGCCGGCCGTCCGCGCTCGGGACCTGATGCGGCTAAGAATCCGGCATGGCAGTACGAGCCCGATCAGCCTCGCGGCCGCCGGTTGTCGTCCCGGCTTTCTCTTCATCCCAGGACCCCTCGATGTCTTC
This sequence comes from Phycisphaerales bacterium, assembly GCA_035626935.1. Lineage (GTDB taxonomy): Bacteria > Planctomycetota > Phycisphaerae > Phycisphaerales > UBA1924 > JAJTGZ01. The sequence continues at coordinate 5,027 of DASPMT010000062.1, forward strand.
ACACCCCTACGAGAGCCGACTGCCGTACAACGCCGCACGTATCCATGCCGCGGCGATCTATTGCTCCGACGGGCGACTGGGGGAGCACTTTGACGACTTCCTGGAGAACGGATTGAAGCTGCCCCGGTATGACCGCGTGACGCTGCCGGGGGGGCCGGCGTGCCTGGCGGGGCATCCGCAGGCGCACCTGGAGGAGCAGGGGGTGATGGACGAGCTGCAGTTCCTGGTTGAGGTGCACGGGCTGAAGCGCGTGGTGCTGATCGCGCACCAGTCGTGCGCGTTCTACTCGTCGCGGCTGGCGCT
>DASPMT010000063.1:0-4500 GCA_035626935.1 Phycisphaerales bacterium
AGCGCGCCCTGTGCAAGGGCGTGATCGGCGCCGTAGTCGCCCCCGGAGGGCTCCCCCTGGTCCTCGGCTCGGGCGACACCCTCCACACCGAGGAGGCCGCGCTCGCCGCCGGCCTCGCGCCGGGTGGACAGGTACGCACGCGCGAGACGATCCTCTCCGCCTTCACCACCAGCCCGCTTCCGACTGTCACAAGCAAGAGCCGCACCGGCTCGCTGCACCAGGTGATCGACCCCGCCGCGTTCGCGGGCGGCGAGTCGCGCCCGGTGGACGTCGTCACGGCGTTGAAGGCCTGCCACCTGATGTACGACCCGGCGACGGGCACGCCGACGCTCGACGCGGTCTGGTCGCTGGTCAACTGCCCAAGCGCCCGGCTGATCTTCGACGTCTACCTGCACGCCGACATGGAGCGCCTCTACCGCCCCAGCATCGACGCGCTGATCTGGGGCCCCGATCTCAACGCGCCGGTTCAGGACCGCTGGACCACGCGCCTCCCCAACCAGCCCCGCCTGCAGCTGCTGGGCCGCGGCCTGACGCACGCCGCGAGCGAGCACTACGCCCGCCACGCCGAGGTCAGCGCCGCCTTCTACGGGCACATCGGCTGGGACCCCGACGACTTCGTCGGCTTCCGCTGCGAGCTCCGCTACCCTGTCTGGCGCGCCGGCTATTGCATGGGCTTCGAATACCTGGGGCAGCCGGGGCCCAAAAAGTGAAACTCGAAGAGGCAAAGGCAAGGGCTCGAAGAGCTCAAAGAACAAAGGACTTCCTGGTCCTGTCTCTTCTTTGAGGCCTTCGAGTTCTTTTCTTGCGATCTTTGAGCTTCGGTTTTAGACGACCATGTTGGGCGGTTCGCGTCCTTCGAGCAGGGCGAGGGTGTTGTCGCGGACCATCTCGGTCATGCGCCGGCGCCAGTACCCCTCGGCCGAGCCGATGTGCGGCGTCATCACCACGTTGTCCAGCGTCAGCAGGCCCGGGTGAACCTTGGGCTCATGCTCGAAGACGTCCAGCCCGGCGCCCCAGATCGCGCGGCGCTGCAGCGCGTCGGCGAGCGCACCCTCGTCGACCACCGGCCCGCGCGCCGTGTTGACCAGCACCGCCGTCGGCTTCATCAGCGCCAGCTCGCGCGCACCGATCAGCCCCCGTGTCCGCGGCGTCAGCGGCGTGTGCACGCTTACCGCGTCGGCCGACCGCAGCCCCTCCTCCAGCGTCACGCGCCGCCCGCCGATGTGCGGCGTCTCGAACTCAGGGTGAGCCGAGCGCGCAACGTACGTCACCCGCATGCCGAACGCCACCGCCCGCCGCGCCACCGCCAGCCCGATCCGCCCGGCGCCCACGACGCAGAGGGTCTGCCCCGAAAGGTGGACCCCCATCCAACCGGTCGGGAAGCCGTTCCCCTCCCGTTCGAACCGGCCGGCGCGGACGAACGCGTCCGCGGGAACGAGCCGGCGCGTGCACGCAAGCAGCAGCGCCCAGGCGATGTTCGCCGTCCCCTCCGTCACCGCGTCGGGCGTGTTGGTGACGCGCACGCCCCGCGCGCGGCACGCCTCCAGGTCGATGTTGTCCACGCCGACCGCGAACGCGCACACCCCGCGCAGGCCGTCCCCGGCCGCCTCCAGGAGCTCCGCGTCGACCCGGTCGGTGAACACGCACACCACGACCGACGCGCCGTGCACAAAGCCCAGCAGCGCGTCGCGCGTCGCCGGGCGCTCGAGCACCCGCACCAGGCCGGCGTCTGCAGGGAGATCGAACGCGCCGCCGTCCATCCCCGGCAGCGGCGCCGTGACGGCCACGACGGGCGGCTCCCGCGGCGGTGGTGTTGGCGTCGCGCTCATAGACAGGTGATCACCGGGGCGGATTGACTGGCCCGGGCGGCGTCGACCCGGGCGCCCGCTCCGGCTCGGGGACCGGCACGATCCCGCCGGTGGCGCGCGCCTCGTTGAACAGCTCGCGCAGCGGGAAACGCCCGCGGAAGTCGATGCTCCGCCCGTTCACCGGCCGGTAAAGAAGGAGCTCTTCGTTGCGCTGGTCGAGGACGATCAGCACGTCGTCGCCGCCCCCTTCACTGGTGAGCAGGCCGTGGTCGGCGCCGGCGACCGCGACGTCGCCGACGGCGGGCGTCCCGCGCAGCGCGCTCAGCGGGCCGTTGACCCACGCCCAGCAGGCGCACGCCAGCAGTGCGCCGGCGGAGAGGAGCAGCACCCCTTCAAGCCGAGAGCGGCGAGCCGAAAACGCACCGGAGGGAGCGGGAGGTGGCACGGGCGTGCTCATCGCGACTTCGCCCCCTCCGCGCTGTCGGCGGCGATGCTGCGGTAGTCGATGGGCTCCAGCCGGCCCGCGGCACGCTGGTACCGCAGCGCCACCAGCTCTTGGTTCACCGAGTCGACGATGTAGACGACGTTGCCGCTCACGCCCGAGGCACGCCCCGACACCATGAGGTAGCTGCCGCGAGCCCGCGGTGAACCGACCTGCGCGTCCGCCCGCGGCGTGAGGAGCGCGCCGAGCGTCGCGGCAAGCAGCAGCGCGTTGACCGCGACCAGCGCGGACAACCGCCCGCGTCGCGGGCGCAAGGGGAAAAGAGTGGTGTTCATGCGGCGCTCAGTCCTGGTGGCCGCGCTTGGGCGGGATGATCGCCGCGAGCAGGCACGCCCCGGCGAAGAGGACGGTCGCGATCATCGGCCACGTCGCGCTCTCCGAGCTCTTGAGGTCAAGGGTGGGGGGCTCGACCTTCTTATTGGCCTTGTCCCGCTGGGCCTGGATGTTCAGGCCGATGCCGCCGCCCGGCGCCGGCTGCTCGGGGGGCTGGGCCATCGCAGTGCCCACCGTCAGGCACGCCGCGGTCGTGATTGCTGCCAAAGCCTTGCGCATCGTCGGTCTCCAGGCCTCCCGCTCGGGCGGGAGCGTGTTCCCACGCCGGAAGTTTAGCGTCCGGCGGCCGCCGCAGGACAGGAAGAGTAATGGGGGCCCAGGGCGGCTCGACCGGCCAGCCACCGCCGTCCGAACCCCTCGCTCAAACGCTCGAACAATGGCGCCGGCAGGTCCACCGTCCGCCAGCGGACCGAGCGGTCCTTCATCGCCGGCTCGTAATCATCAAGCAACACCCCCCGCACCGCGTACCACCGCTGTTCGAACGCAAAGACCTCGTCGAAGAGGCCGTCGGGCGGCTGGCCGTCCCCACCCAGCGCGTCCGACCAGTACACAAACAGGAACGCGGCCCTGAAACCGGCGCCGAACAGCCCCTGCCACGCCCGCAGTGACCGCACGTCTTCACGGGTCGCCCAGCTCTCCAGCCGTGCCCGGCGCCCCGCCCGTGCCGGCACGGCTGCGGGCCGGGAGACGCCGTCAGCACCGACGACCCGCAGCACCGGACCCGTCCGCTGCACCGGCAGCCGTCGGCACTTGACGTCCACCAGCAGGTTCCACCCCGCCCCCATCCCCGCGCCCCCCGCCCCGCCTCCTCCGCCGTACACCACAAAGTCGAAGCTCTTGAGGTCGCAGGCCCCCTCACCGCCGGGAACCAGCGCCCGCCGCGCTTCGTTCACCGATACGTACGGCGTGCGACGCGCCCGCAAAAACGCCTCAAAGGCCCGTTCACCGTGGTGCCGACCCTGCCCCATGCCGCCAGTGTAGCGTCCGCCGGATACCACGCTCGGCACGCGCCAGGAGTGGCCGCCAGCCCACTTTGAACCTCAGGAAGCGGCCCAAAAAGAATGAGGCCCCGCGATGCAGGGCACCGGCGGGGCCTCGGGGGGGGGGCTGGTTGATGGTCAAGCGTACACGCCAGCGTGCGGCTTGTCCAGTGATCTAGCGGTCACAGAACCGAATTGTTCGCCCCCACGCGTCAGGAACGCGTGAAGCGGGGGGCGTCGCGCCCAGACAGCGTCTTAGAACTTCGGCTTGTCCTTCTTATCGTCCTGCGGCGCGGGTTCGCCATCCTTCTTCATGCCGTCCCCGCCCTCATCGCCACCCTCCTCGACCGGCGGGTTGTTGAAGGCGTTGAAGATCTCGCCGCCCGTCTTGAAGACGTCGGAGGGGATGTAGAACGTCGCCTGGGCCTGGCCGTCGCCGATCGCGACGCCCCCAGCCACGGGCGGGAGCTTCTCGGGGATCTTCACCTTCACCTCGGGGGCGCCCATCATCGGCGCCATCTTCAGCAGCACGTCGAGCAGGTCCTTCACGCCCACGTACCCCTCGATCATGCGTCCGGCAGGGAGCTTCTCCGCCACGGCGCCGAGCGTCTTGTCACTGGTGAAGGTGTTCTCGCCCTTGGTCGCCTTGATGGCGGCGGTCATCATCTCGGTGCTCTGGCTCAGCGTGGAGACCAAGCCCCCGTCGACGGCCGCGATGTAGGCGGTGGGCCCGCCGCTCATCCCGAACAGGCCGGTGATCACCTGCTGGCCCATCCCCTGCATCCCCTCGTCGGGCGTGAGGGTCAGCGTGAACGAGTCCACTTTCTTCCCCTCGATCTCCTTGACGGCGCTCTTGTACTCCATCTTCCCGAGCTCG
>DASPMT010000064.1:0-2140 GCA_035626935.1 Phycisphaerales bacterium
CCCCCCCCCCTCCCCCGACACCTTCAGAGCGGCTCGACTTCTCCTCCGGCGGTCATGGGGAGCCCGACGTCTGGCTGCCGCGGCTCCAGCGGCTGATTTCCGATCAGCTCGTGCTGGCGGGCGAACTGGACGCGATCGATCTGCGCAAGGCTGACGCGCTCGCCGCCGGCAACATGGAGGGGTACCTGGGGCTGCTGGAAGACCGTCAGCCCGTGATCGACGCGATCACGGTTCTCAACGAAGACCTGCGTCCTTTCGCGGACCGCTTTGCGGTGCTGGCGGCCAGCCTCAAGGACGAGCAGCGCGAGGCCGTTTACGCGCAGGCGGGCAGGCTCGACGCCGCGCTGGCGGCCATCACGCAGCGTGACACGGCGGAGGCCCAGGTGCTGGCCGAGCGCCGCGACGAGGTAGCCCGGGACCTGGCGAACCTCAACGCGGGACGCGCCGCTCTCGGGGCGTACGGGCCTTCCGGGACGGCGGCTCCGCAGAGCCACGACGAGCGCGTCTGAACAAACCATGGCGCCGACACCACCAGCTTCACGCGCTCGAAAGGCACGCGCACCGCTTGCCGTTTCATCCACCCCTCCGGTCTCCGCGCCCTCGGCGGCACCGCCCGCGATCAGCCATGAAGAGCTCGCGGCGCTGATGGCCGCGTTCAACGATGCCACGGGGCGCCTCACCGCGACCCACGAGCGGCTGCAGAGCGAGGTCACCAAGCTGCGTTCACAGCTGGCCGACGCGAAGGTTCAAGTCGAACGGTCCAAGCACCTGGCGCTGCTGGGCGAGATGGCGGCCGGCATCGCCCACGAGGTGCGCAACCCGCTCGGCTCGATCCTGCTCTATGCGCGGATGCTGCAGCAGGACCTGACAGACCGTCCGCCTCAGCGGGCGACCGCCGACAAGATCGCTTCCAGCGTGCAGCGCCTGGAAGCGGTGGTGGGGGATGTGCTGGCCTTCTCGCGCGAGCTGCGCGTCCGTCCGCAGCCGTTGCCGGCACGCGAGCTGCTCGAATCGGCGCTCCACTCTGCGCGATGCGACACGCCGGCCTGGTCGGCGGTCGCCGCCTCGGTGGAGGCGCCGGACGCTCTGGTGGTTCACGGCGACGGGAATCTGCTGACGCAGGTGCTGATCAACATCATCCGCAACGCGGTGGACGCGATGGCCGATTGCCCGCGCAGCGACCGGGCGCCGACGCTGCTGCTCTCCGCCGGGCCGGTTACCGTGCGCACCCCGGAAGGTCGCGCGATTCCCATGCAGGCCCTGCGCATCGACGACACGGGACCGGGAATCAACCCGGCCACCGCGGAGAAGCTCTTCACACCGTTCTTCACCACCCGCGCCGCCGGCACCGGGCTGGGCCTCGCCATCGTGCACCGCATCGTCGATGCCCATGGCGGTCGGGTCAGCCTCCGATCCCGGGGGCCCGCGGATCGTCCTCACGGCGCGACGGCCGAGGTGCTTCTGCCCGTTGCTTTGTCTTGAGCCGACCCTCTTGCCGTCCCTGCCGGTGTTACCGGCCCGACTGGACAGTTGGGCGCCGCACGCCGATACTTGTCCCCTCGCCACTTTAGCTCAGCGGTAGAGCGACGCTTTCGTAAAGCGTAGGTCCAGGGTTCAAATCCCTGAAGTGGCTTTGGTCTGGCGCGGCGGGGTCCCACAGGGGGGCAGCGCACCCCTTAGGGGTACGGTCTGGGGGAAGTCCGCAACGGTCAATTCCGTTTAGAATTCGGAACCGGCGGCGTGCCCCCGCGTCGATCAAGGTGTCGGCTTTCCGCACCTGACCGCGCGGGCAACCCCTTGCGGCGTCTTGGGTTGGGCGTCTAGCCGGTCCGCTTCCCTGCAGAAATCGGCGCCCGGTTTCTGCTACACTGCTCGTTGTCGGGCCAAGGCGGCCCAAGGAGACGTTCATGACCCTGAGCAAGCAGATCACCTCGCTGATGGCCGTCGCGGCCGGTTCGGCTATCGGCCTGACCGCCGGCGCGCTCGCCCAGCCCGCGACCGGCACCGCGCCGACCCCCGCCGCCACCAACGGTGCCCTCCCGGCGCCCACCAGCGCGCGAGCGAACCTTGTCCGCATGCAGAAGCAGATCACCGTCGACATGAAGGAGTGGAAGCTCGAGGACGTGATCAAGCACCTGTC
>DASPMT010000065.1:0-2615 GCA_035626935.1 Phycisphaerales bacterium
GCACCCAGGCCCTCTCGCGCCTGTTCCTGGACAACATCTACTCCATCGGCGCCTCGTGGGTCACCATGGGCCCGCACATCGGCCAGGTCGCCCTCGCCTTCGGCGCCAGCGACATGGGCAGCGTCATGATGGAGGAGAACGTCGTCTCCAGCGCCGGCACCACCTACTGCCTCGATCAGGCCGTCCTCTGCCGCCTCATCCGCGACGCCGGCTTCATCCCGGCGCAGCGGAACAACACTTACGACGTTCTTCGCGTCCACGACGGACTGGACTCTCCCGACCTCCAGGTCACCGACTGGTCCGCTCACCGCGCCCGCAAGCTCCATAAGCAGGCTGAGAAACCTACCCCCAACGTCGCACTGACCGTCAGCCGCTAGCCACCGACAGCGGCCCGGCGCGCTGCGCGAGGTAGACGATCTGGGGGTGAGCACCGACCGGGCTCGGCGGCGATTGAACAGAACGCCCCCCTGGGCGGCTGGCGTCCACGGTGCGATCCGGCGGCGGTGCGCGAGTCCTTCGCGGGGGGCCCGCCGCGCACCGAGGATGCCACCCATCTTCACAAACCGTCATAGGCCGGAGCGTCGGGTCACTCCCAGATCGAGAGATTCTGTCAGACGCGGCTCTCCCCGCGCGTAGTGCTCCGTGAACGCTTCCGTGCATGCAGCCTCGCTGCGCCGACGGGGCGCTTGCGACCGTTACCGCCCCAACACCGCCGCCGCACGGCGTACACGCGACTATCACGGAGACCCGCCATGCCCCGCACAGCCTCGATCGCCGCCATCGTCTTCACCGCCGGCTCCGCCTGCAGCATCGGCTTTGGGCAGTCGTGGGCGAACCCCGTCAGCGGGCCGTGGTTCAACGCGCTGAACTGGTCACCCAATATCGTCCCGTCGGGTCCGGGCGCAACCGCCACCCTCGGCCTGGTCGGGCCGTACACCGTCACCACAACCGCCAACACGGTGCTAAGCGTCAACATCACCAACCCCGCGGCGACGTTGTCGGTCCTCCCCAACCACAGTCTGACCCTGGCCGGATCAGCACCCGGCGTTGTGAACACGCTGAACGGCACGCTCTACGTGAACGACGGCGGCGCCTACGCAGGGACGAGCCTCTCGGTGGGCAACGCGTCCGTCGCGTTCGCAGGTAGCGGATCGATAAGGCTCAACGCCAGTACCTCCGACGGCGCGACGACGGCGAACACGGCCGCGATCTTCGCGGGCGTCGGCGGCTCCCTCACGATGGGCGCGGGGACGACGCTCGCCGGCTTCGGCATCGTGAACAACGCACCTTCGACCAACAACGGCACATTCACCGCCGACATCGCCGGACGGCTGCTGCGGATCGAAGGACAAACCCACACGAACAACGCTCTCTACACGGCGGCCAACACCGGGTCGCTGATGATCAACCAGGCAACCGTCAACCAAGGGGCCGCCGGTGCGATTGCGCCGGGCGCCGATTCGACGGTCCAGCTGCACAACTCCACGGTGAACGGTGGCACGCTCTCGAGCACGGCCACCGGACGCGTTCAGGTCGCGGGGGGCGCGGTCACCCTTGGCGGAGTCGCCATCACCGGCGGGCTCGACGCCTACGGCAACACTACGACGTTCATCTCGGGCGCAGCGCTGAACCTGAGCGGCGGGGCAACGCTTCTGGTGAACCCCAACGCCGCCTATGCGGGGACGCACCTCCGTGCCGTCGCGCCCGACACCGCCGTAACTGGCAACGGCGTCGTCCGGCTCAACGCCAGCACGTCCGACCCCGCCACCACCGCCGATACCGCCGCCATCGGCGGGACGGGCGGTGGCTCATGGGTCTTCGGTCCCGGCGTGAGCGTCGCAGGCTTCGGCATCATCGGAGGGGTTCCGACGGTGAACAACGGCGTCTACAACGCCGACGTCAACGGGCGGCTGCTGCGGGTGGAAGGGAGCACCCACCAGAACAACGCCCTCTATACGGCCACCGCCGGCGGCGTGCTGCTGGTGAGCAGCACCGCCGTGACACAGTCGCCCGGCGCCGTGATCTCCGCGTCGGGAGCGGGGGACAACCCCTCCTCCGCCCAGTTCGCGAACTCAAGCATCAGCGGCGGGTCACTGGTCAGCAACGGTCCCGCGCACGTCCGACTCAACTCCGGATCCTCCGGGTCTCTCACCGGCGTCACGATCGGCGGCCAGTTCGATCAAGGTAACAACTCGACACTCTTCATCAACGCACCGGGCGTCACGCTGGCGTCCGGCGCGGCGTTGCTGGTGAACGCGGAAGCGGCCTACGCCGGCACCGTGATCCGCGCCGGCGAACCTGTCACCTTCAGCGGCGGGGGCACCGTACGCCTGAACGCCAGCACCTCCGACGGCAACACCACCGCCAACACGGCGTCCCTTGCTGAGGACGGCGGCCCGGCCGGAGGCTCGTTCACCTTCGCGCCCGGCGTCACGCTCGCCGGGTTCGGTCAGGTCGCCGGCGTGCCGACGATCAACAACGGCACCTTCAACGCGGACGTCGCGGGACGACCGTTGCGCATCGCCGACGCTACACACCAGAACAACGGCTTGTACACTTCGAGCAACACCGGCGGCATCTGGCTGGCGAACTCGACCGTCAACCAGTCGGGCGCC
>DASPMT010000066.1:0-4527 GCA_035626935.1 Phycisphaerales bacterium
ACGGCGTCGAGACGGCGCAGGACGACCATCGGCAGAACGACTTTGCCGTACTGATTCGGCTTGTACGGACCGCGCAGGTGATTGGCGATCTGGAAGATGAAGGCGACACGGTCACGTTGGTTGGTCACGCACGCTCCCTCAAAGGTGAATTGCGAGTGTACCAACTCCCCTCTGGAGGGGGTGGGCGGGGGTGCCGGGGGCGGCCAGCCCCGGCATTCGGAGGCCATCCAAGGCATGTCTCTGCCGTTGCCCCGGCGCTTTTGTCTAAGGGGGGCCGGTGTTTGCGGGTGCTGAGTGCTGAGTGCTGAGTGCTGAGTGCTGAGTGCTGAGTGCTGAGTGCCCCCGCGTCCCGGCTGCTGATACCATCCGCCTGCCGGGGGGGACCCCGCGCGAAAGAGGAGGTTTCTGTCATGGCGAACCGTCCCGGTGGTGAGCTGGCCTCGCGGCCGCTGCAGTTTGTGTGGGTGGTGGACTGCTCGGGGTCGATGGAGGGGCAGAAGATCGCGTCGCTGAACAACGCGCTGCGCGAGGCGCTGCCGGAGATGCAGCGGGTCGCCAACGACAACCCCAACGCCCAGGTCCTCGTGCGGGTGCTGAAGTTCTCCACCGGGGCGCAGTGGCTGGTCTCGACGCCGACACCCGTGGGTGAGTTCAAGTGGAACGACCTGAGCGCCGAGCGCGGGGCCGTCACCGACATGGGGCGGGCGATGGAGCTGCTGGCCGAGGCGCTGAAGATGGAGGCGATGCCGGCGCGCGGGCTGCCGCCGGTGCTGGTGCTGGTCTCCGACGGGCAGCCGACGGACGACTTCGGGTCGGGGCTGAAGAAGCTGTTCGAGCAGCCGTGGGGGAAGAAGGCGGTGCGCGTGGCGATCGGGATCGGCGAGGATGCCGACATGGACGAGCTGCAGAAGTTCGTCAACCACCCGGAGCTGAAGGCGCTGCGGGCGGCGGATGCGCCGTCGCTGGTGAAGTACATCCGGTGGGCGAGCACGGTGCCGCTGAAGGCGGCGAGCCAGCCGGCGAGCCAGGTGCCCTCCCCGGCGGGGACTGGCGCAGTCGGAGCGGGGGGGGCGGGGGGGCCGCCGCCGCTGCCGACGGACCCGGCGGCGGGGAACGTGCCGATCCCGGCGCCGCCGGGGCCGGTGGACCCTTCGCAGGTGTCGGCGGCGGATGTGTTCTGAGTGAGGGGGAGGGAGGGTGTGTGTATGAGCAAGCGGCTTGAGTCGTTCTGTGCGCTGGCGTACGGCGTGGTGGGGCCGTCGCACAAGCGGGTGGGGATGCCGAACCAGGACTCGTGCCTGGTGAGTGGTGGGGGAGATGGTGTGTCGGGGCCGCTGATGGTGATGGTGGCGGACGGGCATGGGAGTGCGCGGTGCTTCCGGAGCGAACGGGGGTCGCGGTTTGCGGTGGAGACGGCCGCGGCGGTGATGGGGGAGTACGCGGGTCGGCTGGGGGCGGTTGACCGCGCGGGCGGTGAGGAGCTGCTGCGGTCGGCGGTGGTGCCGGCGATCGTGTCGGGGTGGCGCGAGCGGGTGCGGATGGACCTTGCGCGCGAGGGGGTGACGGTGGGGGAACTGGAGAAGATGGGAGGGGCGGCGGGGGAGAAGGCGCGGCAGGCGGCGGAGAAGGCGGCGGGTGAGAACTACATCGCGTACGGCTCAACGCTGCTGGTTGTGATGGCTGTCGCGCGCGGCTTTGCGGTGCTGCAGGTGGGGGATGGGGACATGCTGATGGTGGAGCGGGGGGGGCGGCATGCGGACGGGGCGGGAGGGGGGGAGAAGGTGGTGGAGCTGCTGCCGGAGGATGCGACGCTGATGGCGGATGAGACGACGTCACTGTGCCAGAGCGACTGCGAGGGGAAGTTCCGGGTGCGGTTTGTCGAGCGGGGGGATGTGGAGGAGCCGGTGCTGATCCAGCTTTCGACGGACGGGTACGGGAACTCGTTCTCGACGCGGGCGGGGTTTGAGAAGACGCCGCTGGACTACCTGGCGCTGCTGCGCGAGCATGGTCGGTCGGTGCTCGATGAGCACATGGAGCAGTGGCTGGCGGAGACGACGGGGGGTGGGAGCGGGGACGATTGCACGGTGGGGTTGATGTACCGGTGCGAGCTGCCGCCGCCGATGCCGCGGCTGGAGGTGGTGGAGGTGAAGGGGGAGGCGGGCGTGAACGTGGCCGCCACGCTCGCTCAGAGCGGCGAGGGTGGTGGCGCCCGGCGTGTGGATGGGGAGGTGGCGAGTGGGTGAGCTCTTTCGAGCGGGGGATACGGCGCGGACGCTGAAGTCGGGGCAGCCGTGCACGATCGGGAAGTTTCTGGGCGCGGGTGGGCAGGGCGAGGTGTACATCGTTGACTGGGGCGGGGCGCCGTTTGCGCTCAAGTGGTTCTATCCGCACACGGCGACGGTGGAGCAGCGGGCGTCGCTGGAGCGGCTGGTGGGGATCAGGGCGCCCAGCGAGCGGTTCCTGTGGCCGCTGGACCTTGCGGTGGCGGACGGGTACGGGCCGGCGGCGAAGGGGTTCGGGTACTTGATGCGGCTGCGGGAGAAGCGGTTCAAGGGGCTCAACGACCTGATGGCGGGTCGGATCGACCCGACGTTCAAGGTGCTGGTGACGGCGGGGCTGCAGCTGATCGACAGCTTCTACCGTCTGCACTCTGACGGGCTGTGCTACCGGGACATCAACTTCGGCAACGCGTTCTTCGACCCGCTGACGGGTGACGTGCTGGTGTGCGACAACGACAACGTTGCGCCCAACCGGTCGAAGGAGGCGCTGGTGCTGGGGACGCCCGACTTCATGGCGCCGGAGATCGTGACGGGGAAGGCGATGCCGAGCCGGCAGACGGACCTGTTCTCGCTGAGCGTGCTGCTGTTCTACATGCTGCACATCGGGCACCCGCTGTACGGGCGGCGGGCGTTTGGCATCAAGTGCCTGGACGGGCCGGCGCGGATGATGCTGTGCGGCACGAAGGCGACGTTCATCTTCGACCCGGTGGACAAGAGCAACGAGGCGGTGAGCAAGCTCGAGGACCCGTCGGGGGAGTGCGGCGGCAACGCGATGAACTACTGGCCGATCTACCCGCAGGCGGTGCGCGACGCGTTCACGCGGTCGTTCACGACGGGGATCAGGGACCCGGAGCACGGCCGCCTGACGGAGGGCGCGTGGCGGCGCGTGCTCGCGGCGGCGCGGGACGCGATCTTCAGGTGCTCGTGCGGGGTGGAGAACTTCTTCGACGACGGGGTGGGCGCCGCGAAGCGGTGCTGGGCGTGCGGGCAGACACCGGCGGTGCCGTTCCGGCTGAAGCTGGAGCGGACGACGCTGGTGCTCGCGGCGGACGCCAAGCTGCACCCGCACCACGTCGGTCGCGACGACGGCTTCGACACGTCGGTGACGCTCGGCGAGCTGGCGCGGAACCCGGCGGACCCGCGGGTATGGGGGCTGAAGAACCTGTCGGAGGAGAAGTGGGTGGCGACGCTGGCGGACGGCTCGACGAGGGACGTGGCGCCGGGCAAGAGCGTGCCGCTGGCGGAGGGCGTACGGATCAACTTCGGTACGGTTGCGGGCACGGTGGACGCGTAAGGAGCGGCCGGCGGCGTGAACAGCGAGACGAAGATCGCGTTGCGGGATGCGGTGCTGCGGTACGGACCGGAGCTGGGGAGCGATGCGCGCCGGTGCCGCGCGGTGCTGATTGACTTCTGCCCGCGCCAGAAGCGGGACGTGCGCGTGCTGACGGCGGCGGTGGAGGAGGGGATTCCGGGCGAGATCATGAGCCGCGGCACGACGGTGCCGCGGGCGGTGCTGACCGAGTCGCTGGCGCGGCGTCTGTTTGAGCATCAGGGGATCGAGGTGGAGATCGCGCGGTGGAGCGTGGGGTGCTGGATGGATGCGCTGGCGGGTCAGAAGGCGGGCGCTCCGCGACCGGCGGGCGGGGCAGGAGGAGCGGGCATGAGTGCGAGCGGAACAGGGGCGCCGGGTCCAAAGGTTGCGCTTCCGGCGGCGCGGTCGAGCGGGCTCAGGGCGCTGCTGGTGATCTTCGTGGTGGTGGTGGGGCTGGTTGGCCTGAGCGTCTACGGCGTGATCCGCGGCGTGTCTGCGCTGATGAACGGGTCGGAGACGGCGAGCGCCGGTGGGGCGGCCGACAAGCCGAGGGCGGACCCGCCGCGCGTGGACGCGGGGCCCGCTGCGGCGCCGACGCCGCCGGTGAAGCCTGCGGATGCGCCGGTGGTGGGGAAGCCGGTGCGGCCGGTGGACCCGCCGGCGCCGCGGCCCGTGGACCCGTGGGACGACGCGGCGTTCGGCGCTGCCCGCGCGGCGGAGGCGCTGGCGCTGGTGAAGCCGGCGCGCGAGCAGGCGGCGTCGCGGCGCGAGCGGCTTGCACGCGCGGTGGAGGGGGCTGAGAAGGGGGACACCGCGAACCTGATCTCGCGGGTTTCGCGCGCGATCGAGCGCGCACGTGATGAGGACCGGTGGCCGGTGAAGGTGTCGGGGTACACGCTGACGCAGGCGCAGGCGGAGCGGGTGACGACAGGGCTG
>DASPMT010000067.1:0-10676 GCA_035626935.1 Phycisphaerales bacterium
TCACCCCCCCCACCTCCTTCTCCGGCCGTTGTCGTTACGCCCGCTGCGCGCGAGCCGATCGTGCCGCGGCCGATCGGGCCTGCGCGCAGCGATGCGGCGCCTGTGATCGCGCAGGAATCAACCTCCGACCTGCTGGGCGACCCGCTCGGGCTGGACCTGCAGGCTACGGCTCTTGAATCGATCGACGGGCCGCTCGACCTGGCGCTCCGCTCGACGACCGACGACCGTGACGTGCTGACCATGGTGACCGCCGGCCGCAGCCCGCTGCCGGCGGCGGTGGCGCTGCTGCGGCACCGGCTGGGGGCCGGGGATGTTGCCTTCCGCGCCAGCGGCGGCGCGGCGCCGGCGGTCGTTGCGGGCGCGCCGGTGATCGTCAGCGGCGAGACGGTCGGGCAGCTGACGAGCTCCGTGGCCCGTCCGGATCAGCTGGCCGACGGCGCTTCGTGGCTGGCCGGGTGGCTGGTGCTGCGCCGCGCGCACGCACAGGCGTGCCGCAGCGCGTTGACCGACTCGCTCACGGGCGCTTTCAACCGGCGGTTCTTCGACCGGTTCCTGCCGGCGGCGATGGAGCAGGCGGGGCGCGACCGGCACGACCTGTCGGTGCTGCTGCTCGACGTGGACAACTTCAAGACGTTCAATGATCGTTACGGGCACGCGGCGGGGGATCAGATCCTCACCGAGACGGTGCGGCTGCTGCGATCGCTGGTGCGCAACGAGGACAGGGTGTGCCGCATCGGCGGCGATGAGTTCGCGGTGGTGTTCTTCGAGCCGCACGGGCCGCGCGAGCCGGGGAGCAAGCACTTCGACAGCGCCCAGTCGGCCGCGGCACGGTTCCGGACGGCGATCGAGACGCACCGGTTCCCGCGGCTTGGTCCGGAGGCGGTTGGCAGGCTGACGATCAGCGGCGGGTTGGCGACGTTCCCGTGGCACGGGCTGACGGCCGACGCGCTGATGGCCGTGGGCGACCGCGCGCTGCTTGAGGCCAAGCGCCTGGGCAAGAACGCCATCGTGATCGGATAGGGGCGGAGACTCAAGGAAACAGAAGAGCTCGAGGGTCTCAAAGGGAAAGGGCCTTTTCTCGGGTCTCGTTCCGTCGCCTTTGAGCTTGTTCGTTCCTTGAGTTTCTCTTCTAGGATCGCCCGATGCACCGCTACGACCTCATCGCCGTCGACCTCGACGGCACGCTCATCTCGCCCGACGGGTCGGTACACCCGCGGAACATCGAGATGGTGCGGGCGGCGCACGCCGCGGGGGTCTGTGTGACGCTCTGCACGGGGCGGGCGCTGATCGAGACCACGCCGACGGTCGAGCGGATGGGCAGCGTCGACCCGGTGATCGTCAGCGGCGGGGCGATGGTCGCCTGCCCGGTGACGGGCGGGACGCTGGAGCGGTTCGCGATCGACGAGCAGCTTGTGGGCGAGGCCGTCGAGCACCTGCACGACAACGATCATCCGGCGCTGCTGCTGAAAGACCCGGCGGTGACCGGTTACGACTACCTGATCGTGACACCCAAAGGCCCCCAGGCGATCGACCCAGCGAGCAGCTGGTGGTTTACGAAGATGAAGGTGCGGACGCGGTACGTGTCGCACATCAAGCACGATCCGCACCCGAGCGACACGGTACGCGTCGGGGCCTATCTGGCGAACAAGCCGATCGACTCGCTGGCGACGACGCTGCGGACACGGTTCGACGGGCGGACGCAGATCCAGCACTTCAAGGGCGTTATGCTGCCCGACGACCGTCGCGACAATGAGAGCGGGATCGAGAGCGTGCACATCGTCGAGCTCTTCCACCATCACGCCGACAAATGGATGGCCCTGCAGCGGTTAGCGAAACGGATGAACATCCCGCCGGAACGCGTGGCCGCCATCGGCGACCAGCACAACGACCTCACGATGGTGAAGGGGGCGGGCCTGGGCATCGCGATGGGGAACGCCACGCCGGAAGTCGCGGCGGTCAGCAAACGCAGAACGCTCCGCAGCGAGGAGGGGGGCGTGGGGCACGCGCTGGAGCGGATCCTCAGCGGTGAGTGGTGAACGAACCGGGCCAACAATGACACGTGCAGACGCTCGCGCAGATCAAGGCGATGCTCGATGAGCGAGGGCTCCGTCCAAGGCACGCGCTGGGCCAGAACTTCCTCATCGATAAGAACCTTCTGGGCAAGCTGCTCGATGCGGCGGAGCTGAAGGCGGGCGAGCTGGTGCTGGAAGTCGGGCCCGGGACAGGAACCCTCACCGAATCGCTGCTGCACCGGGGGTGCCGGGTGGTGGCGTGCGAGCTGGACGACGAGCTCGGCGCGATGCTGAGCGAGCGGATGCCCGCGCTGGGTTTCGGCGGGGGTGAGCGCTTCCGGCTTGTGCAGGGAGACTGCCTGGAACGGGGGAAGGTGCTGAACAAGACGGCCGCGGCGGCGATCGGCGACGAGCCGTTCAAGCTGGTGGCGAACCTGCCCTACGGCGCGGCGACGCCGCTGATGCTGAACCTGCTGATCGACCATCCGCGCTGCTCGCTGCAGGCGGTGACGATCCAGCGGGAAGTGGCGCACCGTCTGGCGGCGGCGCCGGGGACGAAGGAGTACGGGCTGCTGAGCGTGGTGGCACAGGCGCTTGGAACGGTGGAGTTGGTGGCGTCGCTGCCGCCGGAGTGCTTCTGGCCCCGGCCCGAGGTGACGAGCGCGATGGTGGTCGTGCGGAGAAGACATGACCCGCTGACGCGCGACGGCGCGGGCCTGGCGGCCTTGTGCCAACGGGTGTTCAGCAAGAGACGGAAGCAGCTCGGAGCGATCCTGGGGCGGGGGCACCCGCTGCCGGAAGGGGTGAGCGCGACGCAGCGGCCCGAAGAGCTTTCACCGGAGCAGTTCGTGCAGCTGCTGGAGCTGGCTGAAGAGCCCGAAACACGGGAGTGAGCACCGCTTCATAGTCGGAGCGACCCGGCGGAGCTTGCACCTTGTGCAGGCGGTGGTATGCTCCTTCCGTGGCCGGAGAGTCCGCCGGACAATACGCCACGCCCGCGCCGGTGCAGCCGCGCGGGCACGCGCCGCTGGCCCAGGCGCTTGTCCCGGCGCTGGCCGAGGCGTGCGGAGGGGAGGGCCGGCTCAAGCAGCTCACGTGGTTCAAGTCCGATCATCAGCGCGGTGGCGGGTCGACGGCGTCGGCTCTGCTGTGCGACGACGACGGCGAGCGGCCGGTGATCGTCAAGCTGCCGGTCGGATACCAGGAGTGGAAATGGACCACGCGGCTTGCGGAGCTGCAGCGGCTCGACGAGCGGCCGGTGACGCCGCGGGTGCTCAAGAGCGGGCTGGAGCTGGGCGGGCACGACCTGGCGTGGCTGGTCATCGAACGGCTGCCGGGACGGACGATCGGCAACCAGATGGACCAGCCGACGGTCCGAGACGTGCTGGCGGCGTGCGCGCGCCTGCAGCAGCTGTGTGCGCGGGTGGATGCGGCGTCGACAGCGACGACGCGCAGGGTGGACTGGGAGATGATGATGCGGCGCTCGCGCGATGCGCTGCACCGCGCCGGGCACGGCGGCGGGGTGATGTCACCGCACGAGGCCCAGGTGTGGAACAACGAGCTGAAGGCGGTGCACCGCGTGCTGCCGACGCTCCTTGCCAGGTGGGAGGCGCGGTCGAAGGTTGACTGGTGCCACGGCGACCTCCACGGCGGGAACGCGGTGCGCGACGGTGAAGGGAGGCTGGTGCTGATCGATATGGCGCTGGTGCACCCCGGGCACTGGATTGAGGATGCGCTCTACTTCGAGCGTGTCTACTGGGGCAACCCGGCGGCGATGTGCGGCGTGAACCCGCTGAAGGACCTTGCGCTCCACCGGCGCGAGCTGGGATTGAGCTGCGACGGCGACTACGGACGGCTGGCGTCGGTCCGCCGCGTGCTGACGGCGTCCTGCGCACCCGCGCTGATCGAACGCGAGGGGAACAAACAGTACCTGGACGCGGCGCTTGAGATCATCAGACGCAACCTCCCGATGGCGTCGCACTGACGGCGCAGAGCGCCGGGGCCCCCACTGGTTATGGGGCCGGCGGGTCGCCGGGGCGCCCGCAGTGGGGTATGTTCAACGCAGAAGGCATGACTTTGCCAGCGTTCATCGCGGTGCTGGTCTTCGCCGCTGCCGCTCCGTGCGCCGCGGGATCGGTCATCCGTGATGATGCCAGCGACGTTGCGTCACAAGGGTTGGCGGCGGGGTTCACAAGCGCGGCCCGCTTCAACATCGCCGGAGGAGTCGGATCGGGCACACTGGTGGCGCCGGAGTGGGTGCTGACCGCGGCTCACGTGGTGACCGACGGTGTCGGCGCGCCTTTGGTGACGGGCACAATGACCGTGACTGTAAACGGCGAGTCGCGGTCGGTGCTGCAGATCGTCCCGAGGCCGGGGTGGACGGGGGCCAATTACACCATGGGAGTGGACCTGGCGCTGGTTCGTCTCTCGTCACCGGTGCTCACTGCTGCGCCGGCAATGTTGGCGAGCGGCGGGGTGCCTGCGGACCAACCGGTCACGGTGGTGGGCTTCGGCGCGTTCGGGTTCGGCTCGATCGGGCTGACCGACTCTTCTGGAGTGCTGCGCGCCGTCACGAACGTGTACGACGTGTCTGCACCGACGCTCTATCCGTCGTGGTCGCCTTCACTGGCGCTGATGGACTTCGACGCGCCCGGGACGGCGCTCTACAACCGCTCGGGCGCGGTGGACGCGACGGCCCTGGAGGGATCACCGGCCATCGGCGACAGCGGGGGCGGCTCGTTCACACTGCTGGGCGGTGTGTGGGTGCTGACCGGCGTGCACTCGTTCACGTTCACAACCGCTGCCGGCGCCGCGGCGCCGTTCGGCTACGGCACAGCGTCGGCCGACGTGCTGATTGCCGATCACGCCGCGTGGATCCAGAGCGTGATCCCCGGCCCTGGAGCGGCGGGGCTGCTGTGCCTGGCGACGGTCGTTGGACGACGCCGTCGCTGCGCATGAAAAACCCCTCCGTGGGGAGGGGTTCACACTGGCTCAAGAATCGGCTTACTTGGGCGCCGAGGCCACGCTGCTCACGGCCGCGGAGAGGTCGGCGTCGGTCACCGGGCCTTCGAAGAACGCCGCGACCTTCCCGTCGGGCCCGATCACGACGGTGCTGGGAAAACCGCGGACGTTATACAGCTTCGCCGCATCGTCCCCGTCAAGCAGCAACTGGCCCACGCCCTTGGCGTCTGCAAAGGCCTTGACCGCCCGGGCCGGATCGGTCTCGCGGCAGGCGAGGCCGACGACCTTCACGGGCTTGGCGGCAAGGCTCGCGGCGGCCGTCGACTGGCTGCTCCAGCTCTGCGGGAAGAGACTTCCGCCAAAGGTCGCGACGACCGTCTGTCCCTTGAGGTCGGCGAACTTTACTTCGGCTCCCTCCGCCGTCTTGAGGTTGAACTCCGGCGCGAGCTGACCAACCTGCGGCCCGCCCGACATGGCCACGGGGATGGTCGGCCCGGTGGCGGGCGGTGTGTTGGCAAGTGGCGCGCCGCCGAGGTCGTTTTTGTCGGAGCGGTAGCCGTCGGGAAGCGGCATCCGTGCGGCGTTCTTGCCCTGGTCTGACTCGAGCATGACCAGATCGGTGATCTCCCAGAACCGGGGAAGACCGTTGCGGAACTGCTCGTACTTGCGCGGGAGCTTATCCTTGGCGCTGATCCAGATTGTGCGCTCCGCCTGGCCCTTCTTGAAGATCACCTTGACCACCTTGCACGGCTCGCCGCCGATGGTCTCGTCGGGAAGGAAGATGCAGGGTGACTTGATGACGTCGGCGCCGGCCTTGGCTTCTTTGAGCTCATCGGCGAACGGCGCGGTCGGCGAGACGAACGCGGGCAGCAGCATGCTGCGGAGCACCAGGCCGGCCTGGCGACCGCCGTCGGTCTCCTTGCCGTCAGGGCCCGGGCCCTCCGGCCGGTCGAAGACCGCCTTGGCTGCGTCGTCCTGCCAGGCGATGCGCTTGGCGCCCTTGTCATCAACGTAACGGGAGACGTGGAATTCGGGCCGATCGAGCGCGGGCATCTGGAGTTTGCCCCTGCCCCAGAACTGCGAGTCCTGCGGGGCGGCGTTGTTGCGGACGAAGCGGATCTCACCCTTCCCGTCGATCACCATCGCTGCGCCGGACATCGCGTAGCGTCCCTTGAAGCTGACCGGTCCCATCTTGCTGATGGCGGCGACACACTCGGTCAGCAGCCGCCGCGCTTCGGGGTCATCCTTGGGTGTGTCGCTCATCTCGACAGCGCCGCCGGCTGGAGGGGTCGCGGGCGCGGCCGGGGGCGTTGCCGGAGCGGCTGGCGGCTGCGCCGCCGCCGAGAGGGCCAGGACGAACACCGTGCTCAACGCCGACGACATGCTGCTCAACCGCATGGACACTCCTTACAACCCCGCCCGTGCCTGATGGACCTGAGACGAAACGGCCGCCCGTCGGGCGGCCGTAAAATGGTAAAGCTGGACGATCACCCTTTGCCGGGCGTCTTGGTCGTGGGAACGAACGGCTCCTCGGGGACCTTTTCCTTCTGCTTCTCTTTGTTCTTCTCGCGCTCGGCGTCGATCTCCTTCTGACGCTCTTTTTCCGTCTCCGTCTGCTTGGTCTCCTCCTTGCCATTGTCGCGGCCCTCCTTGGGGGGCGAGGGAGCAACGGGCGGAGGGGGCGGCGGGAGATCGACCTTGTCGGTCTTGAAGTCCTTCGGCTCCTTCAGGCGAAGGTCGGCGACGGTGAGCTTGACGTCCGTGTTCAGGTCGCGGACCTCGAAGCGCCGGATCTGTTGAGGACCGCCAGTCTTGCCCATGTACTGCTCGTACTTGCGGGGGAGCTTGTCGAGGGCGCTGATGTAGACCAGCCGGTACGCGCTTCCGCCGGCGAGGTTGGCCTTGACGACCTGGCACTCCTCACCGTTGACGTTGACCGACTTTTCCATCGTCAGCTCGGTCGACGCGAGCTCGGTCTTGAACGGCTCGGGGTCCATGAATAGAACTTCGAACGCCTTGCTGGGCGTCTGCACCTTGGAGAGGACCTCCTTCGAGGCCGGATCATCCTTCCACTTCTTCAGCGGGCGGATGTAGAGCGTTTTCGACGACCCGTCGATCCACTCGCCCATCTTCCCCTCGAGATACGCGGCGTGGACCTTGGTGTCGTCGGGCTTGCCGCCGGGAGATATGAACTCGCCGACCATCTGGAAGCTGTGCGTGCCCTTGGCCGAGCCGCGGATGAGCTTCACGTTCATGTCGGAGCTGAAGCCGAGCTTGCCAAGGCCTTCGGTGCTCATCTTGATCGTGAACGTGCACGGGCCCAGCGTCTTGATGGCCTCGACGGACTCCTCAAGGGCCTTCTTGGCGGCAGGATCGACCTGGGCCGACGCCGGGGCCGCCCAGACGATGCCAGCGACCGACAGCAAACCCATCCACATTGGCGTCCGCATAGGAGCCTCCTGAAAAGGCGGGAATGGCCCGAGAACCGGGCCAGGGGGCGATGGTAGAACGGCGGGACCGTGCCCGCGCAATGGGGTGTTCGGCGGTGTGGTATGCTGGATGCATCCCCGCGCCGGAGTTTGCGGCCAATCTGCGGCCTGTTCCGTCCTCGTGTCTCCGCGTCCCCAACAAACCCCTACGCTCGCGTTCCTAGGCCCTGCACCTTGACCGCTCTGTACCCCCTCTTCGGGTTGATCTTGGCCGCGTTGATCGCGGCGACGGTGGCCGTTCGGCTGAAGCTCTTTTCGCCGCCGTTGCCCGCGTTCGTGCCGCGCGGGCCCGGGGAAGGAGGAGAAATAGCTCCCCCGCTGCTGCTTGGCGCCTTTGCCGCGTATTCCGTGTCGCGCCTGCTCGGCTGGGGAGCGGCGCTGGTGACCGGGCGGGCTTCCTATGGGCCGAGCGTGCAGGCTCCGCTCGAGCTTGAGGCGCAGACTGCGGTGCTGGCGATGCTGATGGGGATGCCCGCGGTGGTCGCGATCGCCTGGTGGTCGCGACGGCTTGTCATCCAGCCTTTCGACCCGTCGCCGGCGCGGATCCCGGCGCTTGGGGGCCAGGCCGTGCTGTGGGGCCTGGTGGTGCTGCCGATCGTGTTCTCGCTGGGGTTGGCGGCACGGTGGCTCAGCGAGTGGCTGGGCCAACCCGTAGACAGCGCGGCACACCTGATGCTCAAGCGCATCGTCGAGCCGTCGGGCGACCCTGCGTGGCGGATGTGCCTCATCGCGTCGGCCGTCATCGGAGCGCCGGTGATCGAGGAGTTCTGCTTCCGGGCGTTGCTGCAGCGCGGGGTTATGACGCTGACGCGCTCGGCGTGGCCGGCGATCGTCTTCACCTCGGCGCTCTTCACGGTGATGCACGTGGGATCGATCCCCGCGGGGTCGTTCTGGGCCGCGGCGACGGTGATCTTCTCGCTGTCGGTGCTGCTAGGGCTGCTGTTTGCACGAACCGGCTCGGTGGTAACGGTGATCGTTGTACACGGGATGTTCAACGCGGCAAACATCGCGGCGGCGCTCTACGTCGAGTGGGCGGCACGGACGGGCGGGCCCTGAGCGCAGGTCCGGTCCGCCCGATAAGCGGAATGTGCACGGAATGCCGCGGCGCGGACGGTCCGGGTAATCCCACTTTCGGTGCCCGCCGATAAGCCCCGGAACCGGAGACCCGCCATGCTGCGCACCGCCCTGCTGTTCCTCATTATGCTTCCCGCCGCCGGGTGTCAGCTCGCGGTGCCGATCGCGGCGACGCAGGTGGCGCTGCCGCTGGCGACGAGCCAGACGGTGCTCCGCGGGACCAAGCAGATGGTGGAGATCCGCAGCGAGCCGCCCGGCGCGACTGTTGAGATCGCCGGGTACCCGACGCGCACGACGCCGACATTCATCATGCTCGCGCGCGGGCACTCCCACACCGTGCGGATCCTCAAGGACGGATTCAACCCGGTGACGACCAACCTCATGAGCCAGCGCAACGACGCCGCGATCAACGCCGGCAACGTGCTGGGCAACGCCTTGGACGAAGCCAGCGGCGCGGCGTGGGAACTCTGTCCCAGCCGGCTGGTGGTGAACCTCGAGTCGGCCAAGCCCGGGCCGGCAAACCCGTTGGCGGGCGCCGCCCCTTCACCCCTGGGCGCCGCCGCGGGCGCGCCGACCGCTGCAAGCAAGTCCCCAACGACGGCAGCCGTGGCGACGCCGCCGATCGTTCCGCGACTAGCGGCCCAACCCACCCAGCCCTCCACCGACGAAGTGACAACGGCGCTCTGGAAGCAGATCGCGCGTCTCGACCGGCTGCTTGAGCAGGGAGTTATTACCCGGCAGGAGCACCAGGTCCTCACAGCGGCGGCGATCAGCGCCGCGTCGGTTGCCGGCGCGAACCCGTAGAACAACTATCGTGCTACGGTGCGGTGTGCAGGCCCGCCGTCCACAGAAGGTCGACCCGGTTGCGCTGCTGCTGGAGGCGTGGTCGCGCGGGCTGTTCCCGATGGCCGACGGGCGCCACGGCTCGGTGTCATTCTACGAAGCGGACCCGCGATCGGTGCTCCCGCTGACTGAGGGAGGCCTTCGCGTCTCGCGCTCGCTGCGGAGCCTCGTCCGGTCCGGGCGCTTCGATATGCGGAGCGATACGGCGTTCGGCGAAGTGGTCCGCGCGTGCGCGGACCAGGAACGAGATGGGTCGTGGATCAACGGGTGGATCATCGACGCGTACGACCGGCTGCACGCGGCCGGCCACGCCCACAGCGTCGAGTCCTACCTCGGCGGCGAGCTCGTCGGCGGCCTCTACGGCGTGCACATCGGCGGGGTCTTTTTCGGCGAGAGCATGTTCACGCGGCGCGACCGCGGGGCGTCGGGAGCGAGCAAGGTGTGCCTGGTGCACCTGTGGCACCATTTGCGAAGGCGTGGTTTTTCCATGCTCGACACGCAGTTCGCCAACGACCACATGCGGCAGTTCGGCATCGTGGAGGTACCGCTGGCGGAGTTCCGAGCGTCACTGTCCGCGGCGCTCGCGATCCGAGCGTCCTGGGGACCGTTTGAAGTCACCGTGTAGCCGCCCTGAACGGCGGCCTCCGTCTACGGACGAGCGGCCGCTCACCGGCACTCTGGACGGCCGGTAAAGAACAGATCGATGAAGACGACAAAGTCGTTGTTGTCCCACGCGCCGTCGGATCCCGCGACGCCGCCGGTGGAGCCGACATCCGCGGCGGACGCGTGCGCGAAGAAGTAGTCGATGAAGACGATAAAGTCGTTGTTGTCGAGCCGCTGATCGGGGCCTTGGATGCCGCCCGTGCTGCCGACGTCGGCGGGCCCGCAGCCGAGCACGGCGAAGCAGGCGCCCGTGAGGGAGACGCGGTATACGCCCGCGCCCGTCGTACCGCTCCACGAAGCGAGCGCGCCGTCGGCGTCCGTGCCGTCGGGAGCGCGGTTGGTGTTGATGGGCGAGTCGGCCCAGATCGTTCCGGTCGTGGATTGCGGGTCCATGTCCCAGCGCACGACCGCGAGGAAGTAATTGCCAGACTCGGTGATGTGCTCGCCGGTGAGTGTCGACGCGTGCGACCCGTCCCCCGGAAGACCGTCGGGCACGTCGTCATTCATCACCACGCCGGTTCCGTTCTCACGGAAAAGGAACAGCTGCGTGTCCAGCACCGGGTTGGAGAACCGCGTGGTGGCGCTGAACTCGTCGACGCTGCAGATGCTGAGCCTGTAGATGTCAACGTCGTCT
>DASPMT010000068.1:0-8998 GCA_035626935.1 Phycisphaerales bacterium
GGCGTCACCGTCGTCGTCACCGGCAAGCTGCAGATCGTCTCGACCACCATCAGCCCTTCGCTCCTCGCTACCGCCACCGACGAACCCTCCCGCGCCCGGCTCGGCGCCATCGTCTCGGCCGCCACCAACGCCGCCCTCAAACGCGCCAAGGAGATCGCCGCCGAGGAGATCGCCAAAGAGGCCAAAGCCCTGGGCCTCCCGGACATGCCGGGCCTCGAGAAGATGCTCGGCGCATGACTGGAGAAGGATCTATCCCGGGCGTCCGCGTCCACGAACTGGCCGGTCGCTTCCCGCCCATCACTACCATCTCCTCCCCCGAACTCCCGTGGCCCGCCGAGCACCAGCGCGCTTGGGAACGTCTCTGCGCCGCCAGCCCGAAGCTCCACGACGGCCCCATCTGGGCCGTCAAACACGCCTCGGCCTCAGGCCTCACCGTCACCCTCGACCGCTACAAGCGCCTCGCAGTCCAAGTCGATCCCGCAGTCGGTGACCTGGGCATTCGCCACGTCGGCGTCAAGGGGCTCACGACCGCCATCGACGCCGCGGGCGTTACCCGCACCCTCCTCGCCCGCCGCGGCGTGCACACCCGGGCCTACCCCAACCTGTGGGAGATCGCCCCCGCCGGCGGCGTGGAGGGTAACGTCCCGCTCACGCCTGCCTCAATCGTGCAGACCCTCATCCAGGAAGCCGACGAAGAACTCGGTATCGAGGCGGGTTCCTCAGCGTCCGCCGTCCGCCCGATGCTGCTGCTCGAAGATGAAAACGCCCGCTCGGTCGTCCTCATCGCTCGATTGCCGTGGCCCGGTTTGTTCGATCCCAGGTGGACACTCCCCAGCACCGGCCCCACCGCGTGGGAGTACTCCGCCGCCCGATGGCTGACGGACGACGCGCTCATCGAATGGTTGGTCGAGACCCCGGAGACGCTCACCCCTCCAACGCGCGCATCGCTCACCGCTCATCTGCGCCTGTAAGGCTTCCCCTTCGACCCCCTCAGTCCCTCATTGTGGGACGCTGTCGTCCCCCCTCCTCTGCGCCCCGCGTTCTGCTTACACCTGCTCCTCGTCCACGTCCTCTTCTTCCCCCTTCTCCACGTCACTGGGCACCACCCCCGCTTGCGCCTCCGGCCGCTTCCACCCGCTCTCGGGGTCCTTGCTCATCACCCCCGCCGCCTGCCGCACGCACCGCATGCACGCGTGCGCCGCCGGGTACGCAGGGCTCTCCCACTGCGCCTGGTCCCGGTGCTCAAGGCACATCGTGCACAGGCCCCCCGCGCGCTCCGCCCCCATGTGCAGGAGCACAAGCTCGGTGTACGCCACCGTCAGGCACGGCGCGCAGATCAGCGCCCCCCGGTGCCCCTCCACCATCGGCCGGTCCTCGTGCCAGGGCCGGTGGCAGAAGTCGCACACGAAGAAGTCATTCCCTTCGGCGGCGGTGTTGTGCATCTTTACCTCCCCTCCCCTGAGGCGAGGGGCCGGGGGTGGGGTTCCGTGTCCGGCGCGTGCCCGTTCGTCTTCTCAAGGCCGTCGTCAGATCCCCCGTCCGCTCTGAGCAGCTGCCGCGCCGCGATCAACTGGTACGTCTCGCTCCGCGCCAGCAGCTCCGCGTGCGTCCCCACGTCCTCGATCCGGCCGCCGTTCATCACCACGATCCGGTCCGCGTGCACCACCGTGCTCAGCCGGTGCGCCACGATCAGGCACGTCCGCCCGCGCGAGAACTCCGCCAGCGCCTCGGCGATCTGCCGCTCGCTGTCGGCGTCCACCATGCTCGTCGCCTCGTCCAGGATCAGGATCGACGGGTCGCGCAGCACCGCCCGCGCGATGCACAGCCGCTGACGCTGCCCCCCCGACAGGCCGCTCCCTCCCTCGCCGATCTCAAAGTCGTAACCGCCCGGCTTGGCCGCGATGAACTCCTCGGCCCGGGCCTTGCGGGCCGCCTCGCGCACCCGTTCCTCGTTCACCCCCTCCTCGACGCCGTAGGCGATGTTCCAGAAAACGCTTCCCTTGAACAGCGCCGTCTCCTGCGTCACCACGCCGATCTGCTTCCTCAGGCTCGACAGCGTCACCCCCGCCACGTCCACCCCGTCGATCAGCACCCGCCCCATCGGCTCGCCGTCGGGCCCGCGGTCGGGCTCGAGCACCCGCGGCAGCAGGCTCAGCAACGTCGTCTTCCCGCTCCCGTTGGGCCCCACGATCGCCACCGTCTCCCCGTGCCGGACCGTCAGGGACACGTCGCGCAGCGAAGGAGCGTCCGCCCCCGGGTACGTGAGCGTCACGCCGCGCAGTTCGATCGACGCCCGGTGGGGGGCCAGCGCCGGCTTTCCCTCCTCGCGGGCATCGTCACGCTCGAGCGCCAGCAGCTCGCGCAGGCGCGCCGCGGCCGCCCCCGTCGCCTGGAGGTCGGTGTAAAGCCCAGTCAGCGGGCGCAGGTTGTTGGCCGCCAGCGCAAGCGCCGCCAGCGTCGCGATAAAGTTCCCCGGCTCCTGGCCGTGGTTGAGGATCGAGTTGGCCATGATCACCGCCAGCACCCCCAGCACCAGCGACCCGACCATCTCCGACAGCGGCTGCGTCATGCTCCGCCCCGTCCGCACCCGCAGCTCCTGGCGCAGCTGCACCGCGGTCGTCGCCGCGAACCGCCCGCTCTCGCGCTGCTCGGCGTTGTTGGTCTTCACCACGCGCAGGTGCGCCAGCGCCTCGGCCGTGGTCCGCTGCAGCTCACCCTGCGCCTCCAGCCCCTTCTTCGCGGCCGTGCGCACCTTCTTCCCCACGCGCCGGATCACAAGCCCCAGCACCAACATCACGCCGACGCCCACCAGCGCCATCCGCCAGTCGAAGTAGAACGCCATCGCCAGCGCCACCGACCCCTTGAGCACCTGCGCCAGCGTCTTCTGCAGCAGCAGCACGTACCCGCCCCACACCTGCTGCGTGTCGAACACCACCTGGCTCACCAGCGAGCTCGGCCCGCGCCGTGCCACCGTCGAAACCGGCAGCGCAACGGTGTGCGCAAACACCCTCTGCCGCAGGTCCCGCAGCGTCCACCCCGCCACCGTCAGCGCCGAGTGGGCGTGCAGGTAGTTCGCCGCCGCGCCGATCACCGTCGTCACCCCCAGCACCACCACCGTCCACACGACCGCGTCAAACGGGCTCGTCGGCAGCTGCGCGATCCACGCGTCCGGCACCCGCAGCCCCAGCCCGCGGGCCGCGCTGTTGTTGTCGAGCTTCTCGTTCAGCTCGGTCATCAGCACCGGCAGGTTCTTCCCCTTGCCGCCCAGGATGTGCTGCAGCACGATCGTCATCCCCCCAAGCCCCGCTCCCAGGCTCGACGCCCCCACCAGGCACGCGGCCAGCGCCACCGCCAGCCGCCCCCGGTACCGCCCCATCATCCTCGCGAAGACCCAGAAATCACGCATGCGGGTTCATTCTTGGAGCGCCCCGGCGCAGCCGCGCGAACAAAGCGCGCCCGCTCCCTTGTTCCGCCCGCTCAGCAACCATCCAGACCGCCGGCGCCTACTTCCCTTCCACCGTTAACCGGGCCCGCGCGTTCCCGTCGCCCGCCCCTTGGTCGTCCTGGTGATGCGTCCCAACATCGGCCCCCGTCCACGCCGGCAGCTCCACATGCTCCATCACCAGCCCCAGCAACGCGCGCCACTCGCCGTAGCGGTACTCGATCCCCTGCGCCGTGTGCAGCAAGCGCAGGTCAGACAGCAGCCGCTCGTACACCTCGTTCTGCCACGGGAACGACGACTTGTCGCAGAAGTACAGCCGGCAACCCAGCGGCTTGTCCGCGTGCACGCCGCAGAGGTTCATCACCTGGAACGGGCACCCGCCCCCGGCCGTCGCCGCCTCAAGCCCAGACCGGCCCGGGCTCCCGCACCGCACAAGCGTGTACGCCGCCTCGAGCCCCGTCACGTACAGCAGGTGGCCCGTCTCCCGGAAGTTGCAGCACCGGCCGCTCGCCCAGCACACCGGCGCCCGCCGCGTGATCTCCTCAGTTGCCCGTGCGTACACCGCCGCCAGGCCGGCCACCACCTCCGGACGCGCTACCGCTTCCACCCACCCGCGAACAAGATCTGCAGACACGCCGCTCAAATGTCCACCACTCCTCGCATCACGCGCACCTGCACCACCGGCGTCAGCTCGCCCTTGTTGATCCCCGGGCACACCCCGCCCGCTCGCGACCAGCTTGAAGCGTCGCGCAGCACGCTGTTCCAGAAGGGCCACGTACGGCACTGCCGCGGCCTGTCCTCGTACACCCCGCACACCGCCCGCCCGGGCACCTTTTCGCGGTCAAGAAACACGCAGTCGTACCCCCGCGGCCCGTACCGCTCAACCAGGCTGCGCCCCTCCGCCAGCACGTGCGTGTAGCGGTCGATGAACTCCGCCGGCGTCACGCCCACCCGCGCCGCCAGCGCGGCGCACTCCGCCTCGTTCACAAGCACATACCCCGCCGGCCCCGAGCAGCAGTTGCCGCACATCGTGCACGCAAAGCGCAGGCCCGCGCCCCCTTCCGGTCCGTCGGCGCGCGCGAACCACTCCACCGCCGTGGCCGTTCCGCCGTCAATATGTGCACCGACACCGTCAGACACGGCACTCACTCCGTGCACCATCCACGCACCCCTGGACCCTCGGTGCGCGACACCCCGACGCGCACCCACCAAACATATCTTTAGTGCGTCACCGGCGCGAAAACAGCGGCAACAACCACAGTTTTCAATGCCGAAGAGGAATATGAGCGCGGCCTCACAAACCGCCCGTCCCTACGCGCAGGCCGTCGCCAGCCTCCCGCACAACTCGCTTGCGCGAGCCGCCAGCCCTTCGCACTCACTCCCGATAGCGCCCCGCCGAGCCGTGTCTTCGATCAGCGGAAGGTTCACCCGCACGTTCCAGAGGGCCGATTTCGCGGCCGCCTCCCCGAGCAAGCCGGCGATCGCAAGATCGCTCCGCAGGTAACGGTTGGTAATCGGCGCAAGCTCCAGACACCGCTTCACCACCTCCACGCTGAGCCGCAGGCAGCGAACGGGCACCCCAAGCGCACCCTCCACCGCGGCCGCCATCTCGGCGGCGTGGGCACGATCCCCCGGAGTCGGGGAGAGTTTCTGCAGTGCGTTCAGTTTTCCGTACGCCTCCGCGTCGGCGTCCCCCAACCGAAGGAACTCCAAGCGCCACCGCTCCAGTTCAGCCCCAGTCGCTTCGAGCCGCTCGCGGTGAGACGCGAGGTCTTTCTTTCCCACCGAATAGCTCACGACCATCCCTGCCAGAGCGCAACCCAGCGCGCCCGTGGCGCCCGCCACCGCGCCGCCGCCGGGCGTCGGCGTCTTGGTCGCCAGCGAAGCCAGCAGGTCCTCAACCTTCATTCCGCCAATCGCGCTCATGGTCGTCCTTCGGATCCAGCAGGTCGAGCGATACGCCTCCCCGTTTGCCTACGCGTCAAACTCGTCCCCGCGGAACAGCCCGCCGAAGTACACCCGCCGCACCGCTTCGTCCTTCACCAGCTCCTTCGGCGTCCCCTCCGCGAAGACCTTCCCCTCGTCGATGATGTACGCCCGGTCGCAAACCCGCAGCGTCTGCTGAACGTTGTGGTCGGTGATCAGGCACGCGATCCCCTGGTCGCGCAGCCGGCGGATCTCCTTCTGGAGGTCTTCGACGGCGATCGGATCGACCCCGCTGAACGGCTCGTCGAGCATGATGATCCGCGGCCGCGTGATCAGGGCTCGCGCGATCTCCAGCTTCCGGCGCTCGCCGCCGCTGCACGTCCGTGCCGGGTGCTTCGCCTTGTGGCTCAGTCCGAACTGCGCCAGCAGCTCCGCGGCACGCCTGTGCCGCGCCGTCTTGTCCAGGTCGAGCGTCTCGAGGATCGCCAGGAGGTTCTGCTCGCAACTGAGCTTCCAGAAGACGCTCGGTTCCTGCGACAGGTACCCCATCCCCAGCCGCGCCCGCTTGTACATCGGCAGCCCGGTGACGGCCCGCCCGTCGAACACAACCGTCCCCCCGTCGGCGTCGATCATCCCGATGCAGATGCGGAAGCTGGTCGTCTTCCCCGCCCCGTTGCGCCCCAGCAGCCCCACGATCTCCGACGGCTCCACCCGCACGCTCACCCCGCGCACAACCGCCCGTCCCGCGAACGATTTCTCCAGGTTCTGCGCTTCAAGCAACGCCATCGTCAGAGGATAGCGGCACGCGCCAAGGCGGAAACTCAAAGGGAGGAGGAAGGACTCAAAGTTCTCAAAGAGATGCTCCTGTCCGGCGATGCTGGAAGCCGCGCCGCGTCACCGGCACGGTCCCGCCTTCTCACCATGGTTTGACAATCGGGGCTTCTTGCTTCTCCGCTTCTTTGAGACCTTGGAGTCCTTCCTTCTTCCCTTAGAGTTCCTGTCTCCTGCATCCAAAAGAAAAACCGCCCGGGCCGAAACCCGGGCGGTCTGATGCAAGGTTACAGGTTCAAGCCGACTTCTGAGTCAATTCAGAAGGCGAGCTGGAACTGAGCGCGGACAGCGAACTCGCCGCTGTCGGTCGAGCCGAGCAGACCGTTGGAGGTCGCGAGGCTGCTGCCGTTGAGACCCGCGTTGGTGTTGGCGCTGGTCGTGGCGGTGAGCAGGTTCGCCGTCTCGGTCAGCGAGTAGATCACGTCGAGCGTGAACTTGGCGTTGTGGCCGGCGAAGTAGTGGTTGTAGCCGGCCGTGACGAAGTGAACGTCCTCGTCGATCGCCGGGTCAACGCCGCCGTCCTCGTCGTCGAGGATGATGCCGTCCCAGCGGACGAAGATTTCGCTGGTCTCGTTCCAGCGGTAGCTCGCCTGCAGGACGCCGCCCATGTGGTTGAAGTCGTCAGCCGCGGTCTCGATGTCGGTGTACACGAACGCACCGAAAAGGCCCCAGCCGTTGCCTTCCCACTGAGCGTCGACCGTGACGGCCCACAGGTCAGCGGCGTCGGAGTTGCCCGCGGCCGTGTTCGGCTGCGTGTCCGACTGCCAGTGAGCCGCGAAGCCCAGGCTGCCGGCGTTGGCGTCGCCCGGCTTGCTGGTGTAGTCCATCAGCTGCTCCCAGCTGCCGGCCCACTTCCACTCGCCGCGACCGGTGAAGGCGTACTCGGACTCGGCCGGGTTGTTGAAGTCCGTGCCGGCCGTGTTGAAGCCGTCGCTGAAGTCGAACGACCAGCGCCAGTTGTCGCGCTCGTAGGTGAAGCCCACGGCGTCGCTGCGGCCCTGGTTGAAGAAGTTGTTCATGATGCTGCGCTCGGCAGCCATCGTGTACATCTCGGAGTTCAGCTCCTCGCGGAGGAACCCGACCTTGTACTGACCGGCGCGGATCTTCCAGCCGTTCTGGAGGTTGTACGCGAACATCAGGTCGTTGGTGAACCAGTTCTGGTCCTCGTCGGCCGCGTTGAGACCGTTGGTCTCAAACGCGATCTTGTAGGTCAGGTTGGGGTTCACGGCGTTGCCCGACAGGACCACGCGCGACTTGCGCATCTGGAAGCCGTTGACGAGGTCGTCGTCGACGGTGCCGGCGGCGAGCTCGTCGTCGTCGCGCATGTTCACCATGTAGCGGAACTGGATCAGGCCGTTGAACACGAGCTTCCAGTTGCCGTCGGCGGAGCCGACCATGAAGCCCTTGTCATAGCCGACCATGCC
This sequence comes from Phycisphaerales bacterium, assembly GCA_035626935.1. Taxonomy (GTDB): domain Bacteria; phylum Planctomycetota; class Phycisphaerae; order Phycisphaerales; family UBA1924; genus JAJTGZ01. The sequence continues at coordinate 7,624 of DASPMT010000068.1, forward strand.
GCCGCCCTGCAGCAGGCTGCTGCGGGTCTGGGCATCGGCCAGCATCTCGGACACCATGCCGCGAACCTCGTCGCGCGTCATGGCGGTGTTGTCAGCCAGGGCGGCGGTCGAAACCGTCGCGCCGGCCAGCAGCATCAGTGCGATCTTCGTCATGTGAGACTCCTTGCATCAGAGACGGCGAACTCGAAATGGCCGGGCGCCCGTCTCCGCGCCCGTCCGTGTGGTCCGGAACTGCGAGCCGTCCTGGCCCGCAGCGGTTGGTGAACACTCACTAGTTGCCGTAGACCTCCGCTCCGGCACCGCCCACTTGGGGCTTATTCAGTCGAGCCGATTGTACCCTCAGGAACTTAGCAAATGCAAACTCTGGTGGACTTTTCATCGACCCCCTCAAGCCAATCTCCACCATCTTTTCACATTTCCTCGTCCCGCCCCCCTCTAAACTGGGTTTCCAAGCACCCAGCCTGTGCGCAAAGCCTGCGCAAGTTCGTCGGCAATACCTTCTAAACACCGAAAAGAGCCGCACGATGGCCATTCCGGCGCCGCACCACCCCGCTCGACCCGCCACACCCATGCCCACATCCGTCGCACCCGTCGGCGGCACGCCGCGGCGCATCTTGGTGGTGGAGGACGAACGGGACCTGGCCGAGATGCTCTCGTACAACCTCAGCCGCGCCGGCTACCAGCCAACCGTCGCCGCCGATGGCCAGCGCGCCCTCCAGCTGGCCCAGGCCAACCCCCCCGATTGCGTGATCCTCGACCTCATGCTCCCGTGCGTCCCGGGACTGGAGGTCGCACGCGTGCTCCGCGAGACCCCCTCTACTACTTCCATCCCCATCCTCATGCTCACCGCCCGTGCTGAGGAGGCCGACGAGCTCGCCGGACTCGCCGCCGGCGCCGACGACTACGTCACCAAGCCCTTCTCGGTGAAGGTCGTCCTCGCCCGCGTCGAAGCACTCCTCCGACGCGCGCCGGTCCACGCCGGCGCCCCCGGCGCGGCTGCGTCCGGCGGCGGCGGAACAGTCACCCTCGGCCAGGTCGTCGCGGACCTCGATCAGCACACCATCACGTCTGCGGGCGACTCCGTCAAGCTCACCCTGACGGAGTTCAAGCTCCTCGTCGCCCTCATGGGCTCGCCCCGCCGGGTCCTGTCGCGCAACGAGCTGATCGCCAAGGTCATGGGGCCCGGCGTCATCGTCACCAGCCGCACCATCGACGTCCACATCGCCGCCATCCGCAAAAAGCTCGGCGACCCCGGCAACCAGATCCGCACGATCCGCGGCGTCGGTTACCAGATGTCCGCCGAGCCCCACGCTGAGGAGCAGGCCGAAGCCTGACCCCGGGTGCCACCGGTCTCGGCCGTGCGAGACTGGTGCTC
>DASPMT010000069.1:0-24623 GCA_035626935.1 Phycisphaerales bacterium
TTCACGTGGCTCAAGCGCGTCACCGCCGAGCTCGGCGGTGTTCAGATCAACCGCATCGAGCTCTCTCCCGGCGACGGCACCGATGGTCGGCCCGGCTGGAACCTCTCCGTCACCTTCACCCGCTGGGAACGCGTCTCATGAACGTCCGCACCCGCACCCTCCTGCTCTCCGCTGCGATCTCCTTCGCCGCCGCCCTGGGCGCCTGCGCGAGCGACCCACCCCAGCCCGCAAGCCCCGCTCAGGCGCTTGAGGAGCAGCGGGCCCGCGCTCATGCCCACATCCTCAAGGCCGAGGAGTACGTCGCGAGAGGACAGATCGAAGACGCCATCAGCCTCTACAAGCAGGCCGTCCTCCTCGACAGCCGTCGGTTTGACGCTTGGTACAACCTCGGCGCACTCTGCAACCAGCAGCGCCGCTTCCCTGAGGCTGTCGAGGCCTGGCGCTACGCGGCCGATCTCGAGCCTGCCGACCCTCGCGCCTACACCGCGCTGGGCCTTCAGTACCAGGACCTCGGCTTCCTCTCCGACGCGGCCGCTTGCTACGGCCGGGCGTTGGAGCGGGACCCCAATTATCTTCCTGCCCTGAAAAAGTCGATCGAGGTCGACCAGCTCACCGACAGTTATTCTGACGTCACCCTCGCGCGCCTCCGCCGGGCCATCCCCCAGGAAACGGACGCAAAATGGGGTGAATACCTCCAGCGAATGCTGCTTAAAACGCAGGAACGCGTCTCCCGCGCCGGCGGCAGCACTGGCCATTAACCCAGATTGGTTTACACTGAGTGAAAGGCCTTCCCGGCCTCGGGCGATCTGTATGCGCCGCTCCTTTGTTCCCACCCGTTGCGGTGGCTGCGACGGACCGCGCACACGCCACGGAGTTGTGCTCACCATGCCGGACCACCGCACGACAAGCCGGACTCTTGCGCTCGCAATGCTCGCTGGAGCTGTGTGCGCGTCGCCCGCGTTCGCGCAGGACTCGGTTTCCACCGCCGCCGGCCTCCCCGGCGATGCGGTGAGCGCCTACACCGTCGGCGCCGCCTCCGAGCAGGTGAACAACTACGTCGTCGATCTGCCGGTCAAGACCTCTTCCTGGGGCAACGCCTTCCGGCTCGGCGCCGTCGTCAAGGCGAGCGCCTCACCGAATGCGCTCTGGTACAACAACCTTGTCGCGTCCACCGTCGCCTCGCCGGTGATGTCGCCGATCGGTGCGCCGGTCCGCCCCTCCTACGCCGTCTGGTCCACGCCCGGCCCGGGCGTGAACGCCGCCCGCAACGGCGCGCCCGGCTCCGTTGCCGCTTCCGCGATCCCCATGCAGACCTTCGGGCTCGCGTTCCTCGAGTTCAGCGGCGGCGTCGACGGCACGTTCGGCAACAGCGACGATGACAACAACATCGTCGCCAGTCTTGTCAGCCTTGCCCCGCAGTACCCCGGACGCGTCTACGTCTCGCGCATCGTCGCCGCCACCAACAAGACGGCCACCCAGTCGGCCAACGCCACCCTGGGGCTCGGCATGATCGACCCTGCCGGCAACCTCGTCACGCTCGGCGACGGCGTCGGCCTCACCGGCCCCAACCCCATCAGCAACAAAAAGACCTTCCGCGTCGACGCCCTTCTGCGTTCGCCCGGGAGCGTCAACATGCTCAGCGAGTCCGGCGGCGCCGACACCGCGGCCACCCGCGTCGTCGGGAGCACGCCCACCACGCAGACGACGCCCACGCTCATCCCCTCCGCCTTCGCCGGTCGTCCAGTCACGCTCGGGGCCGATCTCGCCAACAACTTCCTTTACGAGGGCGCCGCCAACACGCTCACCTCGACGACGGCCCACCTGGCCGCGGGCGTCTCCGCTCGCGGCACAGTCAGCTACTCGCCGGCCGTCTTTACGCCGCTCGGGTCCGGCACGCGCCTGGGCACCGCCGCCGTTCTCAGCCGCGCACCCAGCTCAACACGCACCCGCGGCATCAGTGCCTGGTCGCTGCTGACCAACGGAGCGCCGACCGGCACGCTCCGCGTTGAGCTCCCCACCGGCGTCGGCCAACTCACCGACCTCGACGACGGCTTCGATTCTTCCGCCGCCTTCGGGTCCCCCGAGAACCAGGAGTTCACCAACTACCAGAGCCAGGCGATCTACCGCGGCGCCAACGGGCCCGTCGCCGCCGCGGTCCTGCCCGGTGGCGACCTTGTGCTCGCCGCCACCGTCACCGCCACAGGCTCGGGCGCGGCCGTCCCCGCCGGCGTGAACAACTACATCGCCGTTGCGCGCGTCAGCGCCGCCACGGGCGGCACGGCGTGGACGATCGCCGCCCACACCGGCAACAGCGCCGGCGCAGCCGGCGGCCTCGCCAAGGCGGTGTACGGCGACAACGGCGGCGACGGTGTCCCTGGCACCGCCGACGCCGGTGAAGCCGATGGCGTCGTCGACGCGACACCGATCGGTCTGCTCGCCCTTGCCGGTGAAGCAACCCCGGGCGTCACCACCGGCCCGTCGCTCAGCGCGCCCGCGATGGACGCGATCGGCAACATCTACTTCATGTCCGGCGTGCGCCTCCGTGCGCCCGGTGCGCCGGGCTTCCGTACCACCGTCGCGCTGCTGAAAGCCAACTACAACCGCGCGGCCAACAGCTACCGGCTCGAGCTCATCGCCGAGCTCAACACCGTCATCGCGGGGCTCAACAGCGGCCGCAACTACCAGGTTCAGTTCTTCTCCGTCAGCGACGCCGACTCGATCGACTCCGGCACCGTCTGGTCGTCCAGCACCGTGCAGGAGCCGCTCGCCGGTATCGACGCGTCGATCCTGCCGTACGGCTCGCCGCTGAGCCTGGGCGCGCTGGTCTTCCGGGCCAAGATCGTCTACGACGCCAACGCCAACGGCGTCTACACGGACCCGACGCTCCCCGGCGGCACCGGCACAGACGAGGCGTACAACGTGGTCATGCTCCTGCTCCCGACGCGCCGCGTCGCCGACATCGGCAGCCAGGGCGGCATCGCTCCCGGTGACGGTGCTTACGACAACAACGACTTCGTCGTCTTCATCGACGCCTTCTTCACCGGCAACAACGCCGTCGCCGACATCGGCGGCCAGGGGGGCGTCCCCTTCCCCGATGGAGCGCTCGACAACAACGACTTCGTCGTCTTCATCGACGCGTTCTTCAACCAGCAGTGACCGCCCCCGTAAACGCCCCGTCTTACCACCCCAGCACCCGGCACGCCAAGGCCATCATGCACAACCGCCTCTCGACCATCGCTCTCCTCGCCCTCGCAACGTCCGCCGCGCCGGCCCTTGCGCAGCTCCGCGTCTGCACGTGGAACGTCACCAACTACGGTTCCAGCGACACCTCCCGCAACGCCTATTTCCAGACCGCCATCTACGGAGTGGTCCCCGCCGGTCTTGCGCTCCAGGGCAGGTCGATGTCCCCCGACGTGATCATCGGTCAGGAGTTCCTCACGACCACCGGTGTGATCAACTTCCGCAACATGCTCAACGCCGCGCCCGGCAGCCCGGGCGACTGGGCCAGTGCTCCCTTCCTCGACGGCGCCGACACGGACAGCGCGTTCTTTTACCGCACCGGCAAGGTCCAATTCCTGGGCGTCACCACCGTCGCCGTCGGCAGCTCCGACACCTCCAACCAGCCGCGCGACACCCGCCGCTACGACTTCCGGCCCGTCGGCTACACATCCGCCGGCGCGTCGATCGGAGCCTACAGCGTCCACCTCAAGGCCCAGGGCGGCACCAACGATACCGGTCGACGCCTGATCGAGTGCCAGCGCATCCGCGACAACGCACAGGGCGTCAACACCAACGGCGCTGGGACAGGCCTCCCCGCCGGCTACAGCTTCCTCCTGGGCGGAGACACCAACATCACCTCCTCGGGAGCCGCCGAGTATGTCGAGCTCGTCAGCTCGCAGGCCGACAACACCGGCCGCTTCTTCGATCCCATCAAGTCTCCGGGCGACTGGCGCTCCAACCCCAGCGCCTTCCGATACATCCTCACCCAGGAGCCGGCCGGCAACATGGACGACCGGTTCGACTTCATCCTCATCAGCGATTCGCTCCGCAACGGCGCCGGCATGGAGTACATCGGCAACACCAACCTCACCTACTCCACCTTCACCTGGAACGACCCCAACCACTCCTACCGCTGCTGGGGGAGCGACGGCGGCGCCGTCAACGCCGGGCTCCGCACAACGGGCAACACCTTCGTCGGTCCCGTCATCGCGCAGGCCCTGATCGACAGCTCCGAGGGCAACGGGCACCTTCCGATCATCGCCGACTTCAAAGTCCCTGCCGAGTTCCAGTCCTCCGCCTCGTCTATCGCGTTCGGCGGCGTGACACAGGGCGAGCCCGCGTCGACGGCCTTCACGATCACCAACGCCGGCGATACCGCCAAGTGGACGGCCGCCGGCATCGCCGACCTGCGCTACACCATGACCGTGAGCGGTCCGTTCACCGTCACCGGCGCGGGCGTGCAGCAGACCGACGCCGCATCACCGGGCGGCAACACCCACACGGTCACGATGAACACGTCGGTGATCGGGCCCGCGGTCGGTCAGGTGACCTTTATTACCGACGCGCCCGATGCTCCGTCATTCTCCATCGCCCTCAGCGGCACTGTGACCGCGCCACCGTGCCCGGCCGACCTTGGCAGCCAGGGCGGCAACCCCGGCGGCGACGGCCTCCTGGACAACAACGACTTCGTCGTCTTCATCGACTACTTCTTCGGGCAAGACGCCCGCGCTGATGTGGGTGTCCAGGGCGGCCTGCCGGGCGCCGACGGCGCGTTCGACAACAACGACTTCGTCGTCTTTATCGACCGCTTCTTCGCCAGCTGCGGCGCCTGACCCGTGCGCTGCGCCGCAGCCATCGCGCTGTTGGCCGCCGTATCGGCCGCCGCGCAGGACTTCATGGCGGTTCCCTATGTCGTCTTGGCCGCTCCCAACCGGTTCACCGAACTGTTCAACTCCGTGCGCGGTCACCCGCTCCACGCCGTCATCATCGGCGACAGCTAGAAGACCTCCCCTAGGGCCCTGTTGTGATCGCACAGAGGCCGCTTCCGCACGCCGACCCGGCATTTCCCCCATTGTGCGCTCGGCGGGCGCAGGTATGCTGTTCGTACCCCTCTCCTCGTGGGCGCACCTTCTGCTGAGCCCGCCATGCGCTTCTCTATCGCCGCCGCGCTCCTCCCCTTTACGCTCGCTCCGTGCACCGCCCTCGCGGTCGATCCGCCGCTCACCTGCGTGCGAGTCGCCACTGGTCTTACCAAGCCTCTCCTGGTGCAGCACGCTCCCGGCGACTACTCACGCGTGTTCATCGTCGAGCAGACCGGCAAGATCAAGATCCTGAACCTCGCCGGCAACACCGTCAACACGACGCCGTTCATCGACCTGACTTCCCGCGTCAGCGGTGCGTCCACCTACCTCGAGTATGGTGTCGTGGGGATGGTCTTCGATCCCAACTACGCGACCAATGGCTTCTTTTACGTCATCTACACGCCCGGCACTTCCACCCTCGCGCACTGGGTGCTGGCGCGTTTCCACTGCGACCCCGGGACGCCCGACGTCGCCGACCCCGCCTCCGAGCAGGTCATCCTCAAGATCACCTACGACATCAAGCAGCACCGCCCCGGTTTCATGGAGTTCCGCGACGGCCTGCTCTATGTTTCCACGGGCGACGGCGGCGAGGGCGACCCCGCCAACGCCGCCAGCAACACCAACGCCCTCCCGAACAACGCGACACTGACCGCTGCCCAGCAGTACCCGCTGCGCGGGAAGATCCTCCGCCTGGACGTCCACGGCGGCGACGACTTTCCGACCAACGCCGATCGCAACTATCACATCCCCGCCACCAACCCCTGGGCCGATGACCCCACGAAAGCCGGCGAAATCTGGGGCTACGGCCTCCGCAATCCGTGGCGCGCGTCGTTCGACACCGCCAACGGGGATCTCTACATCGGCGACGTCGGCCAGGTTGCACGCGAGGAGATCGACGTTGTTACCCCTCAGATGACGCCCCCGCACTTCTTCGGCTGGCGCTGCCGCGAGGGCACCACCAACACCGGTTACGCCGGCTGCGTCAACCCCCTTCCTCCGTCGATCAACCCAATCCTCGACTACCCGCGCACGCCCAGCCCCGGCCTCCCCAACGGCGGCAGCGTCACCGGCGGCTTCGTCTACCGCGGCTGCGCCATCCCCGGCCTTGAGGGCACCTACTTCCTCGCCGACTGGCTCACACCGAAAATCTGGTCCTTCCGTTACGACCGCGCCGCCAACACCCGTTCCGCCGTGACCGACCGCTCGGCCGAGCTCGCGGTTGCCGGATTCACTCCGATGAGCAACATCACGAGCTTCGGCACAGACGCCTACGGCGAGATCTACTGGACCCGCGGCGGCGAAGTCTGGAAGCTCGTCCCCCGCACCCTCCAAGGCGCCGACTGCAACGCCAACAACAAGACCGACGCCTGCGAGATCGCCGCGAGCCCCTCCTTTGACCTTAACACCGACGGCGTGATCGACACCTGCCAATCCTGCGGCCCCGCCGACGTCGGCCGCCAGGGCGGCGCTCCGGGCTTCGACCGCGTGCTCGACAACAACGACTTTGTCGTGTTCATCGACTACTTCTTCAGCGCCAACCCGTCGGCCGATCTCGGCAGCCAGGGCGGCGTGCCCGGCGCCGACACCGTCTTCGACAACAACGACTTCGTCGTTTTTATCGATGAGTTCTTCACGCCGCCACTGGGCTGCTGATAGGAGCCCGGTGCGCAAGCAAGGGCGCCCAAGGATCGCAACGTGGCGGAGACCAAGGAAGGCAGGTGTTTACAACCAAGGTGCCGAAGGTCGCGAAGAAGGAGTCGCGGGCCAATGCCTTTTTCTTCCCTTCGCTGCCTTCGGTACCTTCGTTGTCAGTGACGGTTTTCGCTTACAGCAGGCTCGCCGCCAGGCTCGCAAGCTCGCTCCGCTCGCTCTTGGTCATCGTCACGTGACCGACGATCCGCAGGCCCTTCATCCGCTCGATCGCGTACGACAGGCCGTTGCTTGCGCGGTCCAGGTACGGGTTGTCGATCTGGTTGATGTCTCCCGTCAGCACCAGCTTCGTCCCCTCGCCGATGCGGCTGGCGATCGTCTTCACCTCGTGAGGCGTCAGGTTCTGCGCCTCATCCACGATCATGAACTGGTGCGGGATGCTCCGCCCGCGGATGTACGTCAGCGGCTCCATCACCAGCTTGCCGCTGTCGACGAGCTTGGTGATTCGCTGCTCGGTCGTCTGGCTTTCGGCGTGCTGCATCGGCCCGCTCCGCGTGCTCAGCAGGTAGCCCACGTTGTCGAAGATCGGCTGCATCCATGCGCCCAGCTTGTCGTCCTTGGTGCCGGGCAGGTACCCGATGTCGCGCCCCATCGGCATGATCGGACGGGCGACGAGCATCTTGTCGTACCGCTCCTCGTTGAACACCTTCGCCATCCCCGCCGCCACCGCCATCAGCGTCTTCCCCGTGCCGGCGCTCCCCAGCAGCGTCACCATGCGGACTTCCTCGTCCATCAGCAGGTCCAGCGCCATCGTCTGCTGGAGGTTCCGGGGCAGGATCCCGAACGTCGGCTTCCGCGGCCCGGTGACGGGGATGAGGTGGTCGGTGTCCGCGAGCCGGCGAGCAAGCCCCGTGTGGTTCTCGTCGTCGGCGTCACGGAGCTGCACGAACTGGTTCGCGTACACCGTCCGCCGGCGCGTCGCCCCGTCGTCGCTCACGTAGTGGAGCTGCGTCTCGATCCGCTCCAGCGGCAGCAGCCGGTCGCGGTAGAGCTCGTCGATCAGGTCCCCCTCCACGTCGATGGTCATCGACCCGGTGTACAGCCGCTCGGCGTCGACCTTCTTGTTCTCAAAGTCCTCCGTCGCCAGGCCCAGCGCGTCCGCCTTGATGCGTGCGTTGAGGTCCTTGGTGACGAACACCACTTCGGCCCCTCCCGCCCCGCTGCTCCTCAGCCGTTCCGCCGTCCCCAGCGCGCACGCGATGATCCGGTTGTCCGCCTTGTCCTCCTGGATCATCGGCGGGCGCGGGAAATCGCCGACCTCGATGCGGATCACACCCGTCTTGCCCGTTGGCGGCAGCGAGGTGATCGGTTTCTCGCCCCCGTCGGTCTCCGCGGCGTCACCCCAGCGCACGCCGTCGGCCAGCCGCCCCATCTTGCGCAGCCGGTCAAGGTGCCTGATGCACTCACGCGCGTTCCGCCCGCGGTCCCCCTCGTCCCGCTTGAACCGGTCGAGCTCCTCGATCACCACCAGCGGGATCACGACCTCGTGCTCCTGGAACACAAAGAGTGCGTTGGGGTCGTGCAGCAGCACGTTGGTGTCGACTACGAAGTGACGCACCTTGGCGCCGGCCCCCGCTTTGCGGCCGCTCCTCGCCCCGCTTTCGATTACGACGTCCCCGCGCGGCACACGCCCGCCGCTGCCGGCCGGCGCGGCGGCCGGCGCTGCGCCCCGCGCAGGCGCACCCCTTGGCCCGTCGCCGAGCACCTCGCTGCGCCGCACGCGCTGTGTCTCTCCCCCTCCTGCGCTCGAACCAGACCCCGAGCCCTTCCGGCTCGCCGGTGTGCCGCTGTTGCCCATGTCTGTCCCTCTGCCGGTCGGCTTCGCCATCCCTGGTCCGTCTCACCGCCCCGCCCCTCTCTCCCCTCACGCCCGTCTCCAACGGGCTGGCCCGTCCAGCCTATCGACACACCGCCCCCGATTCCGGCAACACCGGCCCTTCACGTCGGCTTCACAACGGCGTAACCAGCCCCGCCAGCAGCACCAGCCCGACCGCCACCGCTACCCCCAGCTTGATCGCCGTCGCCACGAGCCGGCCCACTGCCGCCCCGGCCGCCGCCTTGTTGCTCTCTTCCCAAGAACGGCCTTTCACCCACCGTTCGGTCATCAGCGCGCCACCGGAGGCGCCAAGCACGCTCCCGATGATCGTCCCGATGACCGGGATGGGGATCACCAGCGTCCCCAGCAGCGCGCCGAGCAGGCTCCCCACCACAGCGCCCGTCGCGCCCCATCCGCTCCCGCCGAACTTCTTCGCCCCTACACCGGACGCCACCACCTCAAGCAGCTCGCCGACAAGCGCCACCCCGGCGCACACGCTCAGCGTCCACCACGAGTAGATCCCCGGCGTCCAGAGCCAGTTCACAAGCGCCGCGGCCGCCAGCATGACCCACACGCCCGGCAACGTCAGCAGCGCCAGGCACCACCCCAGCACCACGCTCGCCGCGACGGTTCCACCCGCGAGCCACGGTGTCCATGCGCCCATCGTCGCCCCTTCGTCGATTCACCTCTCACCCCGCCAAGCGGACGCTGCTCACCGCCCCCGCTCGTCCTCCGGCGTTTCTTCCGCAGGGACCTGCTCGGCCGTTTCCGCGGCCGCCGCCGCCTCGGCCGCCGCTGCTTCGGCTTCCGCTTCAGCGGCGCGCTCGGGAAACCGCACGCGCTCCATCGTCAGCACCCACCCCTCAAGCCCGGTGTACTTCAGCACGTCCAGCTCCACCGACGGCGAGCCGTCGTTGAACACCAGCGAGCAGAAGAACTTGTGCCACTTCCGCTTGTCAACGTCGGCGAGCTGGTCCGGCGTCACCTGGCGGCCGCCCGGCAGCGTCAGGGTGTTCGTGCGCTCATCCCACGTGTAGCGGCGCGACGTTGACTTGATGATGTTCGCACCCACCATCACGCCCAGTCCGAACCCGATCACCGCGAACGACCACTGCAGCGGCAGGTCGAACGCGTCCAGGGGCGGCGGGTGCTGCGTCGTCGTCCACTTCTTGGTCAGCTCGTCGAGCGTCGCGTTGGGGCTGGTGATCTGGGTCCCCTCGGGCGTGAGCTTCCCCACCCGGGAGAGCGCTGTCAGCCACTCGTACTCCAGGTTCTCAAGGTCGGTGCGCAACTTGCCCTCAAGCGCCTCCTTACGGGCCACCGGCTCGGGTGCCTCCGCCGTCGCCGCGATCCGCCCCGCGCTCCGCGCAGCCTCGAGGTACTTGTACTTCGCGTAATCGGCGTACTCGTTGCCGCGGTTGGGGTACGCCACCAGGGCGTCGTACAGCCCCCACAGGCCGAACGCAAAGAGCACCACCGTGAAGATCGCCATCTTCACCATCCACGAGCGGTTGATCGTGCTCGTCTGTACGGCGTCAGAGGTTTGAACAGGCTGGTCGTCGGACATGACGCGTGGTCTCCACTGGCGTTCTCTCTCCTCCGGTCGGCACAAACGACCGGCTGTTCCAAGTCTACGCCCACATTCTCGGCACCCCGGTGCGTGCGGCACTGCGCAAGCGGCCCACCCCGCCTTATCGGTCGCTCGGCACCGGTCCGGTCTCAGATGCCGGTCGGCGGTGGCCGCAGGATCACCGAGATCACCATCGCCGCCAGCGCAGGAACCGCGCACGCGGCCACTCCGCTCCAACCCCGCCCGCGCTCGCCCATGATGCGCGGCGCCAGCACCGGCGCCGCCGCGCTGATGAACAGCAGCGATCCCAGCAGCCCGACCTCAACCTCGCTGGCGTCGCCGTACTGCCATCCGTGCACCAGCAGCCCGCACAGCAGCACGCCCGCCGCGCATGCTAATCCGCGCCCCACCATCGGCCTCCGTGCGGCAATCCCCACCGCCAGGCAGACGCCGTGGAACGCAGACACCGCCCCCGCCATCCACGCCGCCTTGTGCACCTCCATCGCGACGATCAGCACCGCGCTGCAGGCGGACGCGACGATCATCCCCGCCGCCGCCGACGGCCACGCGCCCTTCTTCAACGCCGCTTCCTGGACGCCGCGTTCAAGGCAGGTGCACACCGCGCTCCCCGCGAGCGCCAAGCCCGCGATGATCACTGCTCTCTCTATCGGGCTCATGTCCGCCACCGAGCGCACGGTCATCCACGCCGCGCCCGCCAGCCCTGCGGCACGCACGGCCCATTGGGTAGCGCCGGCACGCTCTCCCTCTCCGCGCACCACGCCGCACAGGCCCGCCAGCACCGCCATCGCCGGCAGCCAGGACGAGCCGCCGGCCCCGGGCCTCCAGTCTCCCTCGAGCCACACCGCACCCGCGGCGCACCCGACGCCCATCAGCAGCGGTGCAACCCACGCCCCGCTCCCGTCCGACGCGGGCCGGCCCTTCCGCCACAGCACCACCGCGGCGCACGCCACCAGGCCGAAGATGACTCCTGGCGCCACGCCCCGGGCGACCTCCATGATCACAGCCGTGTTCATCGTGCCTCCGGTTCACCCTCGCACAAAGGGGGGGTTGAAAGGAAAGCGGGCGCACCAAGCATGACCGCCCGTGCCGCCAAAAACAAGCGTGCGGGCGGCCCTCGCCGCCCGCACGCCAAGAGGATGATCCGTCAGCCGCGCGGCCGCGCCGTTACTTCTTCCCTTCAAGCGCCACGATGAAGTCCATCTGGTCCGAGAGGCCCTTGTTGTCCACCATGAAGTTGTTGCCGAAGTCCGAGCGCTTGATGGAGAACTTCGCCTCCAGCCCGCGGCCCGCCTCGTCGGTCTGCGTCACCTGCGCCGTCACCGGCTTGGTCACGCCGCGGAACGTCATGTCGCCGGTCACGTCGAAGGTCTTGTCGCCGGTCTTCTTCACCGACGTGCTCTTGAAGGTGATGTCGGGGAACTCCTTCACCGACAGGAAGTCGGCGCGCTTGGCGTGCGCGTCGCGCCCGCCGTTGCGTGTGTCGATGCTCTCCGCCTTCACCTTCACGTCGATCGAGCTCTTGGAGGCGTCCGAAGAGTCCAGGTTGAACGTGCCGCTGATGTCCTTGAACACGCCGTAAAAATTCGCGGTGTCCATGTGCTTGATCTTGAACACCACCGAGCTGTGCACCCCGTCCACCGTGTGCCCGTCGGCCAGCACCGCCGACGCGACCGCCGGCGCCGGTGAGGGGGTCAGCACCGCCGCACCCGCCGCCAGCACGCTCACGCCCGCCAGCACGCCCATCCACTTCACGCTCTTCATGTCCGGCTCCTTCGGTTTCTCACGTCGTCCAGGCGCACGCGCGCCCGGCCTGCATTTGGTTGTTGAAACAACTACTCAACCGTATCCGCTCGGCTGTCCGCCCGGGATTCGCCCGGCGCATTGAAAAGGAGTACACACCGTCCACCTGAAAGGTTCTTTATCCAGACAGGCCCCGTACTACCCCTAAGTTGTTCATGAAGGCTTTCGCCGCTTCTTGCCATCCCCTGATCTTGGGGTATGGTGCTATCCCAGCCCGACCCGCTGGGAGGCGTCCGGATCGCCGCCGCCTTCTCGCCCCGCTGTGAGTGAATCAGAGAGATGCCCGCCCGTCGTCCATCCCACGCCCTTATCACGACTGCCATGGTCGCAGCCGTGGCCGCGCTTCTCGCAGTCGCCGTTGGCCTTACCGCTGCTGCCACCGGGGCGCGGCCTGCTGGCCCTGCCGTCCGCGCCGCCGCTGCAGAGCCTGCCCAAACCGTTGCGTTTATCCAGCAGATCACCCCGCCACCCGGCGCGGCCATGCTCCTCATCGCCGGGCTTGTCGCCATCCGCCGTAAGCGCCGCTCCGATTGAACCGGTCCGTCGCCGTTTTCCTCCCGCCGGATCGCTCCGCCTACAACCCTGTATGGCGGCCCCGCTCCCCCATGTTCTCATCATCGGCGGCGGCTTCGGCGGCCTCCAGGCCGCCAAGGCCCTCCGCAAGTCGCCCGTCAGTATCACGCTCATCGACCGGCGCAACCACCACCTCTTCCAGCCCCTGCTTTACCAGATCGCTTCCGCCGCCCTCTCCCCCGCGCAGATCGCCGCCCCGATCCGTCAGGTCCTCGGCCGCCAGGCCAACTGCCGCGTCCTCCTCGCCGAAGCCAAGCAGATCGACCCGGTGACCCAGAAGGTCATCATCGACTCGGGCGAGCTCAGCTACGACTACCTCATCATCGCCGCCGGCGCGACGCACTCGTACTTCGGCAACGACCAGTGGGCCAGGTATGCCCCCGGCCTCAAGACCGTCGAGGACGCCCTCGACATCCGCCGCCGCTTCCTCCTCCGCTTCGAGCAGGCCGAACGCGAGCCCGACCCCAAGGTCCGCGACGCGCTGCTCACCTTCGTGGTGGTGGGGGGCGGCCCCACCGGCGTCGAGATGGCCGGCGCCATGGTGGAGATCGCTCTCAAAACCATTCCCGAGGACTTCCGCGCCATCGACACCCGCCGGGCTAAGGTCATCCTCGTCGAGGCCCAGCCCAAGGTCCTCGCCGCCGGCTTCAACGACGAGCTCTCCAAGCGCGCCCTTGACACCCTCCGCGCCATGGGCGTCGACGTCCGCCTCTCTACCCGCGTCACCGCCATCGACGAGGGCGGCGTCACCCTCACCACCGCGACGGGCGACGAGCGCATCGCCTCCCACCAGGTCATCTGGGCCGCCGGCGTGAAGGCCTCGCCCCTCGCCTCAATGACCGGCGCACAGCTCGACAAGGCCGGCCGCGCCATGGTCGCCCCCGACCTCTCCATCCCCGGCCATCCGAACATCTTCGTGATCGGCGACCTCGCCCACGTCGTGGATCCGAAGACCAACCAGCAGGTCCCCGGCGTCTGCCCCGCCGCGATCCAGATGGGCCGCTTTGTCGCCCGCATCATTGACGCCGAAGCCCGCGAACGCGCCGGCGCCCCAACGCCGCACCAGCGCGAGCCCTTCCACTACCGCGACAAGGGCCTCCTCGCCACCATCGGCCGCGCCAAGGCCGTCGCCCACGTCTTCGGAAAAGACTTCAGCGGCTTCCTCGCCTGGGCCCTGTGGGCGGGCGTTCACATCTTCTTCCTTATCGACTTTCGCAGCAAGATCCTGGTCATCCTCGAGTGGACCTGGGCGTACCTCTTCTTCCGCCGCGGCGCCAGACTCATCACCGGCGAGAGCGACGGGAGCTTCGAGCGCCCCGCCGCGAGCCACGGGCACTAGCGCTCGTCGCCGCTCGCACCCAAAAACGAAGCGCCGCGGCAGCGC
Organism: Phycisphaerales bacterium; assembly: GCA_035626935.1. Lineage (GTDB taxonomy): Bacteria > Planctomycetota > Phycisphaerae > Phycisphaerales > UBA1924 > JAJTGZ01. Next base: position 13,956 of record DASPMT010000069.1, read on the forward strand.
GTCCCTTGTTGCGCTGCCGCGGTCTGTGAACAGCCCGATGTTGGCGATCAGCGCCGGCGACGGAAGGCGATCAGCCCGCCCGCGCACAGCAGCGAGGCCGCGCCCGGCGTCGGCAGCACGCTGCCGATCACGCCCCCGGAGAGGATCGCGTCGCTGTACGGCGCGTACGACTGGCTGAAGAACGGCCAGTTGCGCAACGAGGGCACGCCCGCCGGCGTGCCGATCGCGTTCGAGCCGTTGGAGCCGAAGATGCTGCCGCTGGCCGGCGTCACCTCGAGCCAGTACGTGCCCGGAGCAAGATCGATGTCGGGGATGTCCACGATGACGCCCGTTGCGCCGTCAACCGCGCCGACGCTCGGCACGCTGACGCCCGAGCTCAGCACCGTACCGCCGTTGCCAGAGCTCATGCCCGAGCGCAGCGACCACGCCGCCGATGATCCGTTGAAGACCTCGCCAACGGTAAATAGGCCGTCGACGCGCCACCCGGCGGCGTCGCTCACCACAAACGGCACAAAGTGAGTGATCGGGGCCTGACCCGTCGTCGCGTTGCCCCAGTGCGTGCCCGTTGGCGAGCCCGCGTACCAGAGTGTATTGGTCGGCATCTGCGCCATCGCCGGCACGCAGAGCAAGCACGTGGCGGCCACACAAGACACAACAGACTTCATCATCTCTCTCTCCTTGACTCGGTTGAGGGGTGTCATCTGCCGCAGGCAGACAGCCGGCGCTTCCGAGCCCGGTGTTTGAGTATAACAACCAGTTCTCAGATCGCCATGTTTCGACTGACAATCGCGCCGCTTGCTTGCCCAGACTGCCAGAAATGTGCAGCTGCGCGCCCGCCAGACTTGCGATAAGCCCTTCGTCACTTTGTTTCCATTCATTCCTACCCTCCAACATGCCCACCGCTGCGCTCGCCGCCCGCCCCTTCGACGCCCGCGCCGACCAGGTCCTCGCCACCCTCCGCGGCAACGGCCAGCTCAAGCACCTCCAGACCCTCAAGTCCCCCATGGACGCCGAGGTGGAGATCGAGGGGTATGGAAAGTGCGTCTGCTTCTGCAGCAACAACTACCTCGGCCTCGCCAACCACCCTGAGGTCGTCGAAGCCGGCGTCAAGGCCGTCAAGGACTGGGGCGCGGGCACCGCCTCCGTCCGCTTCATCTGCGGCACCTTCTCGCCCCACCATGACCTCGAGAAGGCCATCGCCCGCTACATGGGCACCGACGCCGCCTACACCTTCGTCTCCTGCTGGAACGCCAACGAGTCGGTCTTCGCCACCCTTGCCGAGCCCGGCGACACGATCATCAGCGACGAGCTCAACCACGCCAGCATCATCGACGCCATCCGCCTCGCCACCGTCATCAAGAAGGGCGTCCACAAGGGCATCTACAAGAACAACGTCCTCGAAGGACCGGGCTCCCTCCGCGAGGCGCTCGAGAAGGTCCGCGCCAACCCCGACGCGACAGGCCAGATCTGGGTCGTCACCGACGGGGTCTTCTCCATGGAAGGCTCCATCGCCGACCTCAAGGCCATGCGCGCCATGTGCGACGAATACAACGCGATGCTCGTCGTCGACGACTCGCACGGCCACGGCGTCATGGGCAAGCTCGGCCGCGGCACCCACGAGCACTTCGGCCTGATCGACCCCATCGGCGCGACCACGAGCGGTGCCAACCGGGTCGACATCTTTACCGGCACCCTCGGCAAGGCCCTCGGCGGTGGCGCCGGCGGCTTCGTTTCCGGCCCCCAGCGCGCCATCGACATGATCGTCCAGCGCGGCCGCCCCACGCTCTTCAGCAACGCCCTCCCCGTCACCGTCGCCTGCTCGGCCCAGAAGGCCATCGAGATCACCCTCCGCGAGCCCCAGCGCGTCCAGCGCCTCCGCGACAACGTCGCCTACGCGCGGAAGAAGATCAAAGAGGCCGGCTTCGACGTCCTCGAGTCGCCAACGGCCATCTGCCCCATCATCGTCCACGACACCGCCAGGGCGATCGCCATGAGCAAGCGCCTCCTCGAGTTGGGCGTCTTCGTCATCGGCTTCGGCTACCCGGTCGTCGCCGAGGGCCACGCCCGCCTGCGCTGCCAGGTCTCCGCGACCCACACCAGCCAGCACATCGAGAAGCTCGTCGATGCGCTAAAGAGGCTCTGATCAGAGATAGACGTTGTCGGTTACCACCCACCACGCGGCGGCACCTACAACGGCGCCGATCACCACGCCGATCGCCACCGGAAAGAGCCCGCCCATCTGAGAGCCCGTGATCCCGCCGACCGCTATCCCGATGCCTGCGAATCAAGCGAATCGCGTCACCGACTCCACCACATCGTCGCGGAGGTTTTTCCAGAAGCTCGCGTTGGTTCGATGACGCTTGTTCATCGAACGATCATACCGATTGGCCGTAGCGGCTCCCTTTATCGCATGGTCAACACCATGCCCACCGCCCAAGGCATCCATCCCCTCGCCCCCCTCCTCTTCGCCGACACCCCGCTCGACGGCGCGACCCGTGATGCGCTCGGCGTCACCACCTTCCTCAAGTTCAACGACCGCGCCGGCGCCGTCCGCCGGCTCAACGGCGCTTATTCCGACCCCACCAACGAGTCCCGCACGCGCCTCACCGCCGCGGCGACCCTCCGTGCCTGGGGCGAGCCGGTTGTCGCCAACGAGCCGCTGCTCGGCGTCGTCGTCGAGTACCCGGTCGAAACCGGCGTCGACTACGTCGCCGCCTACGCCGACGGCTCCGCCCGCTACCTCAACTTCAGCGGCGGTGCGGTCATCTGGGACTCACCCCGCGTTGTCCCCCAGATCGACGCCGCGCTCATCACCCTCCTCAACAGCGCCATGGCGGTGCTCCCCCACACCACCGACACAGGCCCCTGGTCGCCCGCCACCTCCGTCCGCATCACCTGCCTCACCCTCTCCGGCAACCGCGCCTTCACGCCCCCCGGACCGCAGCAGGCCCTGCAACCCTTCAACGCCTGCATCGCCGCGGCCATCTCGTTGATGGGCCTCCTGATCGACCGGTCGCAAGCGCAAAGCCGGTGACCGCTTCACGACATGTATCGGTACCAGTACCAGTCACCGCCCAGCGGCGTCATCGGCCCCGTCTGCCGCCGCTGCGGCTCCGATGGCTTGCCCCCGGGCGAGAAGATCAGCACCGGCCAGTCAAACTGGTCCCCCCTCAAGTAGAACCGGACCGCCTTGCCGGCATCGGTCTCTATGTTGGTGATCCACTCCGTCCCGATCACCCGGTTCCGGTAGCTGGCCGCGCGAGCCGGGTCTTTGAGAACGAGCCGCGACACGCGTTCAAGCTCCGGCTGGCCGTACGCGAACCGCGCACGCCGCGGCACATCCGCCGCGATCAGCGCGCCAGCGCTCGCCACAACACCGGGCACGATCAGCCAGAGCAGCCTGCCGCCGGTGCCCGCCCGCTTGAACACACGGGAAAAACCCGCGAGCCACGCGAGCACGAGGCACACGCCCCCCGTCATCGTCGCCGCGGCACTCGCAAAGGTCATTCCGCTCACGGCACCGAAGCACCACAGCCCGTACGCCGCGAGAGCAAATGCGGCACCGCCGAGCACCGCAGGAAACCAGGGACGCTCCGCCAGCGGCGCTGAGCGGCGCGCCGCCCACTGAACCCCGACCGCGAACAACTCGTGCAGCACGCTTGACAAGGACCGATCGTAGCGACGAGCACCTACAAATCTGCCATGCGCATGGTCGTCCAACGCGTCTTCTCCGCCTCCGTCACCGTTGAAACCGTGGTGCGTGGCCGCGTTGACGCCGGCCTCCTGGTCCTGATCGGCTTCGCCACCACCGATACCGCCGCGCAGCTCCCCTGGGCCGCCGACAAGCTCGCCAACCTGCGTATCTTCGAGGACGAGCAAGGGAAGATGAACCGCTCGGTGCTCGACACCAAGGGCGCCATCCTCCTGGTCCCCAACTTCACGCTCTGCGGCAGCGCCCAGCAGGGGCGTCGTCCGAGCTTTGACAGCGCCATGCGTCCCGAGCAGGCCGAGCCGATGTTCAAGGACCTCGCCCGCATGCTCGCCGAGCGCGGCGTGCCCACCCAGACCGGCGTCTTCCGCGCGCACATGGAAGTCGCGCTGGTCAACAACGGCCCCATCACCCTCGTGATCGATGCATAGTGGCCTTGCGACAAAGGCACGGAGCACGGGGACGCGCAGGCGCCGAGAAGACGGAGAAGAGCGGTCTTTAACACGACGGTACCGAAGGAACCGAAGTTCAGAGAGGGAGCAGACTCCTTCCACTCTTTATCTTTCCTTCGCTACCTTCGGTACCTTCGTTGTAGAAACGCTTTCTCTTTCTCCGTCTGCTCCGCGCTCCTCCGCGTCTCCGCGTTCCTTCCGATATCCTCCACCTGTGCGCGAAGCCCTCGCCATCTACGCCCGTTTCCTCCGCATCGGCCTCCACGCCTTCGGCGGCCCGTTCACGCAGATCGCCACGCTCCAGCGCGAACTGGTCGTCAACGAGAAGTGGACGACCAACGCCCGCTTCAACCGCGTCCTCGCGGTCTACCAGGCGCTCCCCGGCCCCGAGGCCACCGAGATGTGCATCTGGCTCGGCGCCGTCCGCGCCGGCAGGGTGGGCGCGATCGCCGCAGGGCTCGGCTTCCTCACGCCCGGCACGCTGCTGGTGATCCTGTTCGCCTGGCTCTACGCGCGCTTCGGGCTGCCCCCCGTCGCCGCCGCCGCGATGGCCGGCGCGCAGGCCGCGGCCCTCGCGCTGCTCTGCAACGCCGTGCGCACCCTCGGCCAGCGCGCCTGCACCGACAGCACGCTCGTCTTCATCGCCGTCACAGCCGGCCTGACATCGCTGGGCGGCATGCACTTCGGCGTCATCCTCGTCCTTTCCGCGCTGGCGGGGTACCTCACCGACCGCGGCAAGAACTGGGCCGGGTTCGGCATCATCGGCGGCATGGCCTTCTTTGCGCTGCTGATCTTCCTCTGGCGCACGCTGTCCTCTCAGGACGACGCGCCGCCGCTGCTGGGAACAGGCGCGAACGCCGGCAAGGGCACGGCGATTGAAGGGCTGATGTCGGGAGCGAAGGCGGGCCTGCTCTCCTTCGGCGGCGCCTACACCGCCGTCCCGTTCCTCCGCGACGACGCGATCCTCATCAACAACTGGATGAAGCCGTCGGAGTTCCTCGACGGCCTGGCCGTGGTCAACACGCTCCCCACACCCCTGATCTCTCTCGCCGGGTTCGTCGGGTTCATCGCGGGAGGCTGGCCCGTCGCGCTGGTGATGCTCGCCGCCGTCTACCTCCCCGCCTTCGCGTTCAGCCTCGTCGGCCACGGGCGCATCGAGCGTCTGGTGGACAACGAGCCGCTACACGCCGCGCTCGACGGGGCCGCCGCGGGCGTCGTCGGGCTCGTGGGCGCCGCGGCGGTGCTCCTCTTCAAGGCCACGTTCTACGACAGTCCGAACAACTGGACGATCACCGGCGGGATCTTCATCGCCGCCCTCGCCGTCGCGGTGCGCTACCGCCCGATCTGGGTCAACCCCGCCGTCATCATCGCCGCCGCCGCGATCGGGGCGTTCGCCCTGCGCGCTTGACCGCGCGGTGCTGCCGGGCGGGGCCGAAGTCCCGCCGGCGCCTGCGGCAGGTGGCGCGGGTGGTGAGGCGCCTCCGCCCCCTCTACCCTGCCCGCTGTGCCCAAGCGTTCGGTCGTCATCATGAAGTCGGTGGACCCGGGCGCCGACGCCTCGGAGGGCCTTCCGCCGATGGGGAGCAAGGCGGAGGTGCTCGACCAGCTCGCCCGCTTCAACACCGCCCCCGACGGCGCCAAGCCGAAGAACCCCGATCAGATCGTGATGACGATCCACGGCCCCGGCATGCTGGTGGAGCTCGCCGTGCAGGACGACGAAGTGAAGCAGCTCATGGTCACCATGACCGACGAAGACTTCGCCTTCCCCGTGCTCACCCGCGCCTGCCGCCTCTACAAGTGGACCCTCATGGACCCGGAGACGGGCCAGCGACTGCGGTTCGGCTGAGCGAAGAGGAACTCAAAGAACTCGAAGAGACTCAAAGGGCTCGAAGAGAGACTCTGTCCTTTGCCTGACCCGGCTTCCGCTTTGAGCCCTTCGAGTTCTCTTTGAGCCCCTTTGAGTTCCGGCCTTTCCGCCGACAGTACAATTCCTCATGCCCACCTACCTCTACGAGATCCTCGACAAGTCGGGCAAGCCGACCGGCGAGACGTTCGAGGTCGTCCAGATGATGAAGGACGCCGCGCTGAGCAAGCAGCCCGAAACGGGCAAGCCGTGCCGGCGAGCGATCGTCGCCCCGGCCATCGCCGGCAAGTGGAGCGGCGCCAAGAAGGACACGCTGAGCAACAAGAACCTCGAGCGCCTCGGCTTCACCAAGTACGAACGCAAGGGGAACGGGTACATGGAACGCGTCGCCGGCAAGGCGGGGCCGAAGTCGATCTCCAGCGAGGACTAAGAGCCTTGTGCGCAAGCACAAGCGCCTCCCGCCAGCTTCACGGAGCGTACTTGGAAAAGGGACGCCGAGAAAGACGTTGTAGAACCTCTTTGTCCTGCGCCCTGAATCGAGGCCGCGCCGCCCCCCGGCGTAAACTGCGCCGCAATGTCCCAAACCCCCAGCGCCAACACCCCCGACCGCGACTCCACGCCCTTCCGCTACACCGCGCAGCTCGCCGACTCGATCGAGACCCGCTGGCAGCAGCGCTGGGCTCAGCAGCGCACGTTCGTGCAGCCCAATCCGGGTGAGCCGGGGTTCGACTCATCCAAGCCCAAGTTCTACTGCCTCGACATGTTCCCCTACCCCAGCGGCGCGGGCCTGCACGTCGGCCACCCCGAGGGGTACACGGCGACCGACATCGTCTGCCGCTACAAGCGCGCGAAGGGGTTTAACGTTCTGCACCCGATGGGCTGGGACGCTTTCGGCCTCCCCGCCGAGCAGTACGCCATCCAGACCGGCGTCCACCCCGCGATCACCACGAGGACCGCGATCGACAACTTCCGCCGTCAGCTCCAGCGCTTCGGCTTCAGCTACGACTGGACGCGCGAGTTCGGCACCATCGACCCCGGCTACTACAAGTGGACGCAGTGGATCTTCCTGAAGCTCTACGACGCGTGGTTCGATCCGCGGCCTTTGGGTAGCCCCTTGGGTGGCACCGGTCTCCGACCGGTGCACGGTGGCTCCGGCCGCGCCCGCCCGATCGCCGATCTCATTCAGGAACTCAAGTCCGGCTCTATCCCTGCGCAGATCAACCCCGCAGCCGACACCAAGCCAATCGAACCCGCGCCCGCATCGTGGTCGGCCGCAACGCCCGCGCAGCAGCGCGCGATCATCGACTCCTACCGCCTCGCGTACCAAGGCACCACGACCGTCAACTGGTGCCCCAAGCTCGGCACCGTCCTCGCCAACGACGAGGTGATCGACGGCAAGAGCGAGCGCGGCGGCTACCCGGTGCTCCGCAAGCCCCTCAAGCAGTGGATGTTCCGCATCACCGCCTACGCCGACCGCCTGCTCACCCAGCTCGACGCTCTCCACTGGCCCGAGAGCACCAAGACCCAGCAGCGCGAGTGGATCGGCCGCAGCGAGGGCGCGGAGGTCGACTTCTCACTCCTGGGTGGCCCGCCGCTCCGCGGCGGGTCCGAGCATCAGTCACTAGTAAGTACAGCCGCGTCAGCCGCGGCTGCAAGAAAGCTCGACCCCGTCGGCTTCAAACCCGAGGACCCATATCCCCCCGGCATGTACGGCGCCGCTACGGAACTGCTCAAGACTCAGCGGAATCTGCCGCACCTGAGCCTGCCTGAAGCTACGTACTTCGTGACTTGGAGGGCAGAGGCGGGCGTTCAGCTCACGCCCGCGGAACGCGGTGTTGTGCTTAATGCCCTGAAGCACTTTGACAGCGACCGATGTCGGTCCTTTGCGGCGTGCATCATGCACGATCATGTTCATTGGATCGTCAAGCCTCTGGGTGACCAAAGACTCGACGAGCTGGTGAAGAGCATCAAGCATTTTACCGCCGCGACGATCAACAAGTCGCGCGGAGTGAAGGGACACCTGTGGCAGGATGAACGATTCGACCACATCATCCGTGATCGAGCTTCGTTCAATGAGTACGTCGAATATACACTGATGAACCCGGTAGAGGCGGGCTTAGCGGCTTCCCCGGGTGAGTACGCGTGGAACTATGTTCATGCTGATGTCGGAGCGTCCGCACCCGCCGCGGAGCGGCGGACCACCCAAGGCGGCTCACTCCGCGTCTTCACCACGCGCCCCGACACGCTCTTCGGCGCGACGTACATGGTCGTCGCCCCCGAGCACCCGCTCGTCGAGGCGGTGCTCGCCGCGCCGGGGCCGCGCACCGATGCGGGCAAGGTCCGCGCGTACGTGTCGGCCGCCAAGAACAAGTCCGACGTCGAGCGGATGGAGTCGAAGCAGAAGACCGGCGTCGACCTCGGCATCGACGCGGTCAACCCGGCGACGGGCGAGCCGATCCCCGTCTGGGTCGCCGACTACGTGCTGATGGGGTACGGCACCGGCGCGATCATGGCCGTCCCCGCCCATGACGACCGCGACCACGAGTTCGCCAAGGCCTTCAACCTTCCCATCGTCCATGTGCTCGTCCCCGCCGAGGGCGTCGAGGTCGATCCGGAGGTCTGCTTCGCCGGCGACGGCGTGGCGGTCAACTCCTCGCGCCCCGACCTGACCATCGACGGCATGAAGACCGCCGAGGCAAAGGCGAGGATGACCGAGTGGCTGGAGGCGAGCGGGCTTGGCAGCCGCAAGGTGAACTACAAGTTCCGCGACTGGACCTTCAGCCGCCAGCGCTACTGGGGCGAACCGTTCCCGATCGTCTTCGACGCCGCGGGCAACCACTATCCCGTCGGAGAGGGGACGCTGCCCGTGAAGCTCCCCGAACTGGCCGACTACGCGCCGATCGAGAGCGACGACCCGCTGCCGCTGTTGGCCAAGGCGAAGGACTGGGTGCACACCACCGCCGGCGCGGTCGGGATCGACCCATCGGTGCTCCCACCCGGCACACCTGTGACACGCGAGACCAACACCATGCCAGGGTCGGCTGGCAGCTCGTGGTACGCGCTGCGCTACTGCGACCCGGGCAACGGCAACGCCCCCGTCTCGCGCGAGGCCGACGCCTACTGGATGAAGGGCGGAGGAAAGAAGCTCGGCGGTGTGGACCTCTACCTCGGCGGCAGCGAGCACGCCGTCGGCCACCTGCTCTACGCGCGCTTCTGGCAGAACGTGCTGTTCGACCTCGGCATCGTCTCGACGGCCGAGCCGTTCCACAAGCTCTTCCACCAGGGGCTCATCACTTCCTACGCCTTCCAGCGCGCCGACAAAGCGATCATCCCCACCGACGAGGTGAAGGAGGTCGAAGAAGGCAGGTACGTCGAGGCCAAGACGGGCAGCCCGGTGTCGCCGGTGGTCACCAAGATGAGCAAGCGGTACAAGAACGTCGTCAACCCCGACGACGTGATCGCCGAGTACGGCGCCGACACGTTCCGCCTCTACGAGATGTCAATGGGCCCGCTGGAGGCGAGCAAACCCTGGAACACCAAGGACATCGTCGGCCAGTACCGCTTCCTGCAGCGCGTGTGGCGCAACGTCGTCGACGAGCAAACGGGCGCGGTGCGCCTCTCGGACGCAGCACCAAGCGTCGAGCTTGAAAAGAAGCTTCACCGCACCACCGCCGACGTGACGGAGGGGATCGAGACCCTCTCGCTCCACACCGCGATCTCCAAGCTCATCGAGCTCAACAACGACCTGACGAAGCTCGCGGCCGACGGGCCGATCCCGCGCCGCGCGGCGGAGACGATCACGCTCCTGCTCGCGCCCTTTGCGCCGCACTTGGCCGAGGAGCTCTGGGCCAAGCTTGGGCACGCGGGCTCGGTCAGCGCCGAGCCGTGGCCGGTGTACGACCCGGCGATGCTGGTCGATGACCAGATCGAGATCCCGATCCAGGTGCTGGGGAAGCTCCGCGGCAAGATGACGGTGCCGGCAAAGGCCGACGCGAAGCAGATCGAGGACCTGGCGCGCAACGACCCCAACGTGCAGAAGCACCTTGAGGGGAAGGCGATCAAAAAAGTGATCGTGGTGCCGGGACGGATGATCAACTTCGTTGTGGGATAGGCTCCAGGCGGCACCGCTTTTCAGATGGGCCCGTACCCCTCGGCCCAGACGACGCCCTTTGCGGAAATGCCGAGCACGTGGAGCCTGCGCAGAACCTCTGCGGAGTCGCCCTCTCCTCTGTACTCCACGACGTAATACTCGCGGCCGCACGTCTTCCACGACGTACAAGGAGCTTGATTCGGTGGGGCATCCCAGGCAATGGTGGCGCGGCGGCGGAGCTCGGCGACGGCCTCGTCAACTGTGGGGTAGGGACCGTCCAGCTCACAGTGAATGTCGTCTTCAATGTAAATCATGGAGCCCCAGTCCACCAGCCGGCGTTTGCGTCGCGGGTCTTCGGCGTGGAATGGGCCTCAGTTCAGCGCGTGCTCGAGGTCGCGGATGAGGTCGTCCGCGTCCTCGATGCCGACCGAGAGGCGCACGAGTCCATCGGTGATGCCCAGGGCGGCGCGGTTCTCTGCGGGGATGCTCGCGTGGGTCATGATCGCCGGGTGCTCGATGAGCGATTCGACGCCGCCGAGGCTCTCGGCGAGCG
>DASPMT010000070.1:0-13755 GCA_035626935.1 Phycisphaerales bacterium
CGGCGGCAGGTGCGAGCCACGGATCACGTACCACGCGTCGTCCGCCAGCCCGTTGCCGTTGTCGTCGCGAGACACCTCGATCACCCCCGGTTCCGCAAACCGGAGGTCAGGGTTCCCGCTCGCCCAGAACGCGTTGCCGAACACGATCAGGTCCGCGCCCGTCGGATTGGTGGCGGTGGGGGACTGGTCCGTGATCGGGTGATCGAACCCCAGCGTCAAGCTGCCGCCGAAGCCACCCAGCGTGACGACCTTCGTGTTGTCGGCGGCCAGCACTCCGCCGCCAACCGGTGGGCCGAGTGCGCGGGCCGCGTCGTTGAACGACGGGTTCTCCATGTTCTGGCCTGGTGAAGGCGTGTACTCCACTACGCGGGAAGCGAAGGGCGACTGGGCCGCGCAGACGGAAATCGCCTGCGCGGCCACGATCACCGCAATCCATCTCGCTCCCGTCGTCTTAACCACGCCGGCGCCTCCGGGCGATGAGCAGGCCGCTCAGTGTGAGCGCGGCGGCGCTCCCCGGCACGGGCACCGCGTACGCGTAGACCACGCCTCCCTCGCTGACATAGATCTGATTCAGCGCAGCGTTGAAGTCGACGCCGTAGGTGGTGTCCGTGCCCGCGGGCGAGAGCAGTTGCCGCACGCCCGTGGCCAGGTCGATCACCGCGACGTACCCGATGTCACTCGTCCCGCCGAAGGCGTCGCCGCCGCCCACCAGCAGCCGACCGGCGTCGTCGAACGCCAGCGGCCAGGCGCTCAGCGCTGGCCCGCCGAGAATCGCGGCACCAGTGTTGAACGCCACAGGTGGCCCTGCGTCGTTCACGCCGAGGAGGTCGAACGACCGGACCTCCCCGGTGGCGGTCCCTCTGCCGCCCAGCCCGGCACCGACGAAGATGCGTCCGCCGCTGAACGCGACGCCGCCCGAAGCGCCGCCGACCGACGTGATGATCCGCGTCGCCACCGGCGAGCCGGTGGCGTCGGCGAACGAAATCCGGTTGACGAACGGCACGAAGTCGCTCGCCGCGCCGGTCACGTAGAACTGGTTGCCGTTCCAGTTCCCGTCGAAGTTGCCGCTCAGAACGCTCAGCGTCGATGCGCCGCCGGGCCCCGCCGAGGCGAGCGCTGCAGGAGAGACAAAGTGCACCCGCGCGCTCGCGCCGAAGTTGTTATCGCCGATGGCGACCATCGACCCCGCGTCGTTGACGCGGATAAACGTCCCGCCCCAGTCCGCGACTGTCCCGGGCGCGACCGAGCCGACCGCCGAGAACGCGCCTCCCCCCGGTGAACTCTGCGCGTACACCGTGCTCCCCGCCAGAGCCCACGCGCGCCCGTCCGCACCCACGTCCCAGGCGGCCGTGCCCGCCGGCAGGTTGAACTGCCCGACCAGCGCGTACCCGAACTGACCCAGCGCAGGGGACACCAGCGCCACCGATAGGCCAAGAGACAACGACACAACGGAGACATTCATCACCAAGCTCCCGTGCCGAATCGCGCGGCACGATCCCCGACGGAACACCGCCCTTTCGAGCGGCCCTGTCCCTGCGAGCAAGTGGGGGGTCAGCCGGGAGTTCCCGGCCAACGGTCGGTGAGCCGCGGCGCCCGGGGAAGGGGCCGCGATCGCCGACGCCCCTTGCCGAAACGGCTCGCGAGGGCGACTGGCACACAGCCGTTGGCAGGTCTTCCGGCTCAGGGTTCGCCCCGCCCGCCTTCCCGCCTCTTGAGGCAGTGGCATCTGGACAGGGACAGGCCCTTTACGGCGGCGCGTCCGCGGTGGAATCGGTCTTGAGCCCTCAGGCTCGCGGCCTTACCACACTTCCCTTTTCAGCCCCTCGGCGGCTTGCGCTGCCGAGGAGCACCAGCGACAAGCCAGCGTACTGCACGCTTGTGTGCGCGTCAAGGCGCCGCGCCAGTTTCATCTTCGGCCGTGCCGTGTTCCGCGTCGTCGTACGCTTCCGCGCATTGATCGATACGCACTGCCATCTCACGTTCCCCGACTTCGCCGGCAAGATCGACAAAACCCTCGCCGACGCGTCTGAAGCGGGCGTTGACGGCGTCGTCACGATCTCTACCACCGTCCCCGACGCGGCCGCGGCGCTCGCCGTTGCGAAGGCTCATCCGCGGGTATGGTGCAGCGCCGGCGTCCATCCGCTTTACAGCGACAAAGGAACGGGACCTGGCGGAGGGCACGAGTGGGCCGGGCTCGGAGTCGTCATCGCCGATCCGAAGTGTGTCGCGTGGGGCGAACTCGGTCTTGACAACCACTACGAACGTCCACCCAGGCCGCTGCAGCGTCAGGTCCTGGAGGAGCAGCTCGCCTTCATTCTCTCCGCCCGCGAGCGCGGCATCGACAAACCGATCATTCTCCATTGCCGCGAGGCGTTCGACGACCTGATCCCCGTGCTGCGGTCAACCGGGATTCCGGGCGAGCGTTTCGTCTTCCACTGCTTCACCGGCACGCCGGCCGATATGCGCAGAGTGCTTGATTTCGGCGCCATGGCCAGCTTCACGGGCGTCGCCACCTATCCGAACGCCCCGGAGGTGCGCGAGGCGTTCAAGCTCATGCCTCCGGATCGGTACATGATCGAGACCGATGCGCCGTTCTTGACGCCCCACGCCAAGCGAGGGTCGCGTCCGTGCGTGCCCGGGTACGCTCGGCTGACCGCCGAGGCGCTCGCCTCCCTGCTGGGAGAGCCCTGGCCGCGGTTCCACAGCCGGATAAACCAGAACACGCGCCGTTTCTTCGGCGTTTCTTCCCTCGTCAACGACTGACCACATGCCCCAAGACGCCGCCATCTACCACAGCCTGTCGCCCATCGCGCTCGACCTGGGTTTCTTCCAGATCCGCTGGTACGGCCTGTCGTACGTGCTGGGCTTTGTCTGCTCATACATGATCCTGCGGGCGCTGGCGAAGCGCCGGCTCATCGCGCTCCCGGCTAGCCGCGTCGCCGACGCGATGGTCTACATCATTTTCGGGGTGCTGATCGGCGGGCGCCTCGGGTACGCGCTGCTCGGCTACGACCCGTCAATTCTCTGGACGTTTACGAAGACCTTCCCCTACTGGAACCTGCTGGCCATCAACAAGGGGGGGATGGCCAGCCACGGCGGCATGATCGGCGTCATCATCGCCGCGTGGTTCGTCGCGCGCGGGTTCAAGACGCAGGACGGCGATCGGGAGGGGCGTACGACGTGGCGTCACGTGGTCGATATGCTGGCGCTCTGCGTGCCGGTCGGCTTCTTCTTCGGACGGATCGCCAACTTCATCAACGGCGAACTGCTGGGGAGGATCATCTCCCCCCCCGGTCAGCCCGGGCCTTGGTACTCGGTGCGGTTTCCGCAGGAGCTGCTCGGATGGTCCTCGCCGCAGGCGCACGCCGAGCACACGCCCGATCTCAGCGCGCCGCAGCATCAGCGGCTCGTCGAGCTGGTTACCGACGGCCTCCGGCCGGAAGAGACCTGGAGCAGCGGCGTCGACCGCCTGGTTGCCAAGGCCGCTGAGCACCGGCAGGAAATCGAGCCGATCCTCTCTGCGCGTCACCCGTCGCAGCTTTACGCCGCGCTCCTGGAAGGGCTGGCCGTCGGCATCGTCGTCTGGATCGTCGCGGCCAGACCCCGCAAACCGGGCGTTATCGGCGCGTGGTGGCTGATCTCTTACGGCCTCGCGCGCATCATCGACGAGGTATGGCGCATGCCAGACGCTCAGTTCGTCGTGGAGCGGCCCTGGGGCCTCTCGCGCGGGCAATGGTTCAGCGTGCCCATGGTGGTCGTCGGGATCGCCGCCGTGATCATCTGTTCACGCACCAGGGACCCACTCACCTTCGGGTGGGCGTTGAGGCCGTCACGGCCGCCGGCCGAACCCCAGGGGGGGTGAGCGTCGTTCTACTGTTCTCCGTGAAACGACCATTCCTTCTTGCCGCCCTGCTGCTTGCGGCAGGGGTTGCCGCCGCCCAGGCGCAGCCCCCGGCGGCACCCTCGCCTGCCGCGGGCGCGACGGTATCCGCCCCGCTTCCTTGGCCGGCAAGGCTCCCGGTCGAGTCCGGCCTCAAGCCCGAAACCGTTGCCCTCAAGGGCCCCGGCTGGAGCCCCATGGGCACGATCGAGCCGGTCAAGCCGCCGATCATGGCGATCCATCTCAGCTCACGCGAGAGCGCCGCGGCCGCCCGGAGCCAAAAAGAAGACTGGGACCTGCTGTGCACCCGCCTGGCGGGCGCCGCCGACTGCGCACCGCAGTTCGAGAAGTCGGGCGGCTTCCTCTTCGTTCCCTCCTATGACGACGAGCCTGTAACGCCGTCGCCCAGCCGTGCGTCGCTCATGTTCCGGTTCATCTCGGCACGCAGGGCGGCCGGGCAGGCGAACGCAAAGCCCCCAGCGGTGATCGTGGAGCGCACCTGGTTTGCGCTCTACGACCCGTTGCCGCCCAAATCCAAGCCCGGCGACCCGCCGGTCGCGGAGGTAGTTCCCGATCCACGAGCCCTCGTCGTCCTGCTTCCGGGCATGTTCGGCACGCCGACCGACCAGATCGTCGGGCTGACCCGGCGCCTCCGTCAGGAGGGGTATTCGGTGCTCCGGATGATGTCGCAGCCGTCCCGCTTCACCGAGAGCGTTACCTACGCGCTGCCGCTTGACGGGGATCTCGCTGCCGCGATCCCACCGATCGCCGCCGACCTGACCGACCGCGCGGCCGAGGCGGCCTATGCCGTCGAATCCGCCGTCCTCTATGTACAGCAGGAGCGCCCTGCGTTGCGGGGGCTGCCGCGCTTTGCCATCGGCATGTCCGGCGGCGCGATGCTCCTCCCCGTGGTTGTCGCCCGCGAACCGGAAGCGTACACCGGCGCGGTCTCGATCGCGGGCGGTGTCGACTACCTGCGCATCCTGACGACCAGCAACTATGTTGATTGGATCAACGCCGTGCGCGTCAAGTGGATCGCTCCTCCCGCGGCGAACGCTGGCGGCATTCCCGCCGTCAAGCCGGCGCCTTCCAGCCAGCGACTCGAGGAACTCGCCAAGCTCTACCGCGCCGCGGCGCCGCTCGACTCGGTCAATCTCATGGTCTTGGTCAAGGGCGTTCCCTGGCTCATGCTCCACGGCACCACCGACAAGGCCGTGCCGGCCAGCACCGGCGAAGAGATGTGGGAGCTGCTGGGCAAGCCCGAGCGCATCACCATCAAGGGCGGGCACGAGTGGCTGTTCATGACGCTGTCGGGCCGGTTCAACACAATCACAGAGTGGATCGACAAACGCCTGCAGCCAGCCGCCGCGACGCCGGCGCGCGCACAGCCCGCGGGTGCGCGGTGAACTCCGCCGTGCTCAGCCCCTACCACCTCACTACGCGCGAAGCGCCGGCGATGGCCGCGCTCCTGCTCGCCGGTAAGGTCTGCACGCTCCTGCCCGTACCGCTCCAGGGGGAGTCGCGCGACGCCGTCGCCGAAGCCCTTGAGCACGCGCCTCGCTACCGGCGGCTCCTGAACAACTGGCTCACGCTTGCGCCGCTCTTTGACACGGGCGTCATCACGACCATCGCCGACGCGGACGACCCCGTGGCGCAGGTGCGCGCTGCGGCCGACCGCATCGGTTCTGAAGCCCCCTGGCATCCATTGCGCCCGTTCAACCGCCAGGAGATCTTCAGCGACACCGAGCAGTACCTGGACACCTTCGCCGCGGACCTGCTCAAGGGGGGGCCCGACCCGGGCATCGCGCTCCCCGCCTGCGCCGGACTCGACGCCTTCGCCGTCGAGCATGCTCTCCCTGTCTTCAGGGCGGGGCACGCCGCCCGACCGGTCGCCGGCGGCGCCCGGAGCGTGAACGTCGACGGGGGTTCGCTCGCTCAGCAGGTCGAAGCCAGGCTCGGGGAGCAACTGTTCTCGGTCGGCCTGCCGATTCTCAAGCAGGCCGGGGCCCGCGCGCTGATCTCCGCCCGCGCGGCTCTGAAGCAGCAGCTTTCCGCCCTGCGGAACGCGGTCGAGGCGGCGACATTCCATCCAACGGCAGCCTCGGCGCGCGAGACCCGCGCGGCGGGCGCCGCCTACGGCGCTGCGTTCAAACAGGTCATGGCGGGGAGGCTCAATAAGGACGACGAGGGGGGGCGCCGGTTGACCTCAGCCTTTGTCTCACTCGCCGCTCGCCGCCTCTCACCGGACGCTGCGCTTATCAGTTCCGTCGCGGCCTTCAACCGTGCCTCCGGCGAGGCCGCTCGGCCTCTAACAGGATTGGCCGAGAGTGGTCCCGACAGCTCGCTTGTCACCCTTACAGTCACGGTGCTCGACGTCGAACCGCTTTGACCCTATGTCGCACCCGCCACCTGATCACGACCGGCAGGCCGCGCCCAACCGGCTCGCCGCCACCAGCAGCCCCTATCTGCTGCAGCATCAGTACAACCCCGTGGACTGGTTTCCGTGGGGGGAGGAAGCCTTCGCCGAGGCGCGCAGACGCAACGTACCGATCTTTCTGTCCGTCGGTTACTCGACCTGCTACTGGTGCCACGTGATGGAGCGCGAGAGCTTCGAGAGCAAGGTCATCGCGCGCCAGATGAACGAGTCGTTCGTCAACATCAAGCTCGACCGTGAGGAACGCCCCGACGTTGACGAGGTCTACATGGCCGCGACGCAGATGCTCACCGGTCACGGCGGCTGGCCGATGAGCGTTTTTCTGGAGCCCCAGACCCTCAAGCCGTTCTGGGCCGGCACGTACTTCCCACCTCTGCCGGCCCGCGGGATGCCCAGCTTCCCGCAGATCCTTTCGCGCATGAGCGACGCATGGCGGGATCAGCGCGACAAGATCATCGCACAGGCGGAGACGGTCGCCGCGGCGGTGACAGAGCGGCTCGGCGCCCGCCGCCCGCCCACCCCCGCCCTGCTGGGCGGTGAGCAGGTCGGCATGGCCGTCCAGACCCTGCTGGCCATCTTCGACCGCGTGCACGGAGGCTTCGGGCACGCCCCCAAGTTTCCGCAACCGGTCTACCTCGAGCTCCTGCTGGCCGTCCGCCCGCGCCTCACCGACCCCCAGCACGCCGCCGCCGTCGATGCCGCGCTGCGCCGCACGCTTGATGCCATGGCCATGGGCGGCATCTTCGATCACGTCGGCGGCGGCTTCCACCGCTATGCCGTCGACGCCTCGTGGACGGTCCCGCACTTTGAGAAGATGCTCTACGACAACGCCCAGCTCCTGAGCGTGTATGCCCAGGCGGCCGCCGAGTTCAACGACCACTTCTACGCCCACACCGCCGCCCGCATCGTCGAGTACATCCGCCGGGAGATGACGGCGCCGAGCGGCATGTTTTACACCGCGCAGGATGCCGAGGTGGACGGGCGCGAAGGGCTCAGCTACGTCTGGACTCCCGAGCAGTTTGCGCAAGTGCTCTCCGGCAGCGACCTGGAGTTTGCGCTGGATGTGTACGGGCTCAAGTCGGGGCGAAACTTCAGCGATCCGCACCACCCCGACGCGCCGGCAACCAACGTGCTCCGGCTGTCAGAACGGCCCACCCCTGAGACGCTGGCGCGGCTGGACCGCGTTAACGCGGTGCTGCTGAAGGCTCGCAACACACGCAAACAGCCGCGCCTTGACGACAAGATCATCCGTTCTTGGAACGCCTTGATGATCGGAGCGCTCGCGAAAGCCGGGCAGCTCATGGCTCATCCCTGTTGGATAGGCATGGGGAGCGGCGCTGCCGAGCAGGGATTCCTTGAGACCTTCGTTTCCGGAGGCTTCTATGACCGGCGGGTTGCGCGTACGACCGCCGCGGGCACGGTCTGCACGGGCGGCCTGCTACTTGAGGATGTGGCTGCAGAGGTCGTCGCCCACGCTGAACTGGAGCGAGCCCATGGTGAGTGGGCGGGCAAGATCGCCGATGCGATCACCGCGGTCAACGTCGCGTATGAACTCTTTGACGCAGGAGACGGCGGGCTGCTTGACGCCCCGGTGTCCTCCGATCTCTTTGTGCGGCCGCGCTCGACCTATGACGGCGCAATCCCGAGTGGCTCATCGATCATGCTGCACGGCCTGATCGATGTGTACGAGCTCACCGGCGAGGACGATTACCTTCACAAGGCCCTGGACCTGCTCACCGCCATCAGCGGAGCCATCCAGGAGTCGCCGATCGCCACGGCCAACGCCACGCGCGCCCTCCTGCGGCTGCTCACCGTCCGGCCCGACGCCCTTGCGGCCGTTCAGCGCGAGTCCGCGCCGCGCCCGGCGGCGGACCCGTCCGCAATCCCCGGGCTCGCGCCGCCCGTCATCGAGGTGTACGCCTCGGAAGAACGGGTCCACGTCGGGCCCGACCACCCGGCCGAGCTGTACGTGCGCATCGTCATACCCGCCGGCTGGCACATCAACGACGCGTTCGCCGGTGAAGCCAGCGGTGGCACCGTCCTGCCGATGGTGCTCGGCATCGCGCGCGGCACCGGCGTTCAGCCGTACGCGGAGTTCCCGCGCGGGAACAAGCTCGGCAGCGCCCAGCACGGCGTTCTGAGCGGTGAGGTTGAGTTTGCGGTCGCCCTTGAGCGAGCCGGAGAATGGTCGGGCACGCCGCGGCTGCTGCTCACCTACCAGGCGTGCAGCGATCGGGCCTGCCTTCAGCCGGTCACCGTCGAGCTTGACGTCGACATCGAGCGCCTCGACTGACACGGCCGGGCGTCGAGCGACTCTCAGGCCGACTTCTTCGCCGGGGGCGTCGGCGCGGGCTCCTGGCCCAGCGTCGCGGGGATCCGGATCGTCGTCCCGCAGTTGCGGCAACGGACGGTCTTCCCCCTCGCGGAGGCGGGCACCGCCAGCACCTTGCGGCACGTGAGGTTCGGGCACATGATCCTGACGCTTTCGTCGCTCATGGAAATCATCCTCTGCGTCACCTCCATCGGCATAGACCCGGCGGTCCTTCAGCCGCGTCCACGTCCGGAGCCGGTTATCGACTCTACCATCCGCCCCTCGCCCCGCAACCCACCCCCGTTTGAGAGTCCGGAGCCGCACCCATGTCCACCAGCACCGTCGTCGTCGGCCTCCAATGGGGTGACGAAGGGAAGGGAAAGATTGTCGACCTGCTCGCCGACCGCCACGACGCCGTCGTGCGCTATAACGGCGGGGCCAACGCGGGCCACTCGGTGGTCATCAACGGCGAGCGGTTCGCCCTGCACCTGATCCCGTCGGGCATTCTCCGCAAGGGCAAGCCCGCCGTGGTCGGCAACGGCGTCGTCATCGACCCCGACTGGCTCGCGCGCGAGCTGGACGGCCTGCACGCGCGGGGCGTCGACACGTCTTCTCTGGTCATCTCCGACCGCGCACACGTCGTCATGCCTTGGCACAAGGCCGAGGACGAGCTCCGCGAGAAGTGGCTCTCCGAAGGGTCCCTCGAGCCGATCGGCACCACCAAACGCGGCATCGGCCCCTGCTACGCCGACAAGGCCACGCGAGGCTGCGCCATCCGCGTCGGCGACCTCCTCACGCCGGACGTGCTGGCGAAGCGCCTCGAATCGATCTGCCGCCTCAAGACGGCGATGCTGTCGGCCATCGGCGGGCCCGATAAGGCCGCGTTCACCTACGACCACAAGGCGACCGTCGAGCTCTGCCTGGGCTGGGGCGAGCGGTTCAAGCAGTACATCCGCGACACGTCGGCGATGCTCCTGGACATGCAGCACGCCGGCAAATCGATCCTGTTCGAGGGCGCCAACGCGACGCTCCTGGACGTCGACCACGGCACCTACCCGTACGTCACGTCGTCAACGTGCTCGTCGCAGGGGGCGGCCCCCGGCTCGGGCGTCCCCGCGGCCTCACTCGGCGATGTGCTCGGGATCATGAAGGCGTACTCGACCCGCGTCGGCGGCGGCCCGATGGTGACGGAACTCGTCGCGACCGATGCGGACCGCCAGACGGGCGACCGCATCCGCCAGAAGGGACGCGAGTTCGGCACCACGACCGGCCGTCCGCGACGCGTCGGCTGGCTCGACCTGGTCGTGGTCAAGTACTCGGCCCGCATCAACGGCTGCAAGGGCCTCAGCGTCATGCTGCTGGACGTGCTGGGCGGCTTCGACAAGCTCAACGTCGCCACCAGCTACACCGTCGACGGCCATCCGACCGATCGCCTGTCGCCGCACGCCGACTGGCTGAGCCGCGCCAAGCCGGTGTACCAGGCGATGCCGGGCTTCGGCGACATCACCAAAGCACGTCGCAAGTCCGAACTCCCGCGCGAGGCCGTGGCGTATCTCGACCTGATCGAAGCGACCGTCGGCGTGCCCGTGCGCTTCGTCTCGGTCGGCCCCGACCGCGAGCAGACCATCGAGTACGCGTAAGGCGCTGCACCCCCGTGACCCCCACGACGACGACCGACCCGTCCGCCCTGGAGATCGCCGCCGCGATGCGGCGCCGCAACCCGAAGGCGGACCCGCTCACGCTCCTTCCCGACGTCCACCCGGCCCGAATCCCCAGGCACATCGCCATCATCATGGACGGCAACGGGCGCTGGGCGACGCAGCGCGGCCTCCCGCGGATGCTCGGCCATCGCGCCGGCGCCAAGACCGTCCGGAGCATCGTGGAGCAGATCGGGCGGCTGGGGGTCGAGGTCCTGACGCTCTACTCGTTTTCATTGGAGAACTGGAAACGCCCCAAGGAGGAAGTCGACGCGCTGATGGCCCTGTACCTGGAGTACATGGACGCGCAGCGCGAGGAGTTCATGCGGGAGAACATCCGCTTCCGCCAGATCGGTCTTACCGACGGCCTGCCGCAGGCCTGCATCGACAAACGCGACGAAATCACCGATCTGACCCGCAACAACACCGCCGGCACGCTCGTGCTCGCGGTGAATTACGGCTCCCGCGCCGAGATCACCTCCGCCGTCCGCGCGATCGCCCAGCGCGTCAAGGGCGGCGAGCTCGCCCCGGACGGTATCGACGAATCAATGGTGACCGCCGCCCTGCACACCCGCGGTCTCCCCGACCCCGACCTCCTCATCCGCACCGCGGGAGAGATGCGCATCAGCAACTTCCTGCTGTGGCAGCTCTCCTACGCCGAGCTCTACGCCACACCAACGCTCTGGCCCGACTTCACGCCGGAGCACCTCAACAGCGCCGTCCGCAGCTACGCGGCACGCAACCGCACCTACGGCGGGCTCAAATAGACCGGAAGCCGGCCGGTTCTGCTCAAACGCCGGGCATCCACTATCCTCCCTCATGCGCCTGCGCCTGATGTTCGGCCCGGTCCTGATCGCCTTCCTCCTGGGGTTGATGTGGCTCGACTCGCGCCTCGACTCGGTCCACGTTGGGAGCGGCTGGGGCATCCTGGCAGAACCCGACGGCACCCTCACGCCGGGGCTGCCCGTCCTGCTGGTGGGCCTAGGCGTCTGCGCACGCGCCGGCTATGAGCTGCGCCAGATGTTCGCCGCCAAAGGCTTGCAGGCCTCCGCCAAAAGCCTCCCCTTGTGCGCATCGGCGGGGCTGCTGGCCGGCGTGCTCACCATCGGTGGGCGCGCACCGGTGCCGCCGCAGTACGCGCCGGCGTTGCTCGCCACCGCCGCCGCCGGCGCCGTGTTCCTGCCCATGCTCGCGTTCCTCCGCCGAAAGACCCCACAAGGCGCGGCCGGCGCCATCGCCGCGGCGATCACCACGTTCACCTACGTCGGCGTCATGCTCGCGTTCCTGATGGCCGTGCGGCGGGAATATGCCGTGTGGGTGATGGTCATGGTCGTGCTGACCATCAAGGCGTGCGATAGCGGCGCCTACTTCACAGGAAAAGCGATCGGCAAGCACAAGATGATCCCCTGGCTCAGCCCGGGCAAGACCTGGGAGGGGCTTGCCGGCGGCTTGGTGTCCGCAGCGCTCTGCGGCCTGCTGTTTCAGTACCTCGCCGGTCAGTGGGGACCGTCGATCTTGCAGGGTGTGCCGACGTGGAAGTGGATGGTGTTCGGTGTTCTACTGGGAGGATTCGGCCAGCTCGGCGACCTCTCGGCATCGGTCTTTAAGCGGGACGCGGGGATCAAGGATTCAGGTTCCATCCTGCCCGGTTTCGGCGGCGTGATCGACATGCTCGACTCGCTGCTGTTGACAGGACCCGTCGCGTACTGGCTCCTGCACGCGATCCGTTCATCGTGAGGCCCTTTTTACGTATTCGGTACTCGCGGCCGTCGCCCACTTTCACCCCGACGGGTACAATGCCTGTGCCGCGGCGCCGCCAGCGAACGACAGCGCCGCGAGCGGAGAGCCCATGAGCGTTACGGCCAAGTTACTCACCGTCTTCCGGGTCGAACAACAGCTCCGCGGCCTCAAAAGCCGCCTGAACACCGCCGAGAAGTTCCTCGCCGAGCAGGAGCGCCAGCTCAAGGCCGTTGACGCGGACTTCAACAAGGCCGCCGCCGAGCTCAAGCAGCTCAAGACAAGCATCGCCGGTGAGGAAGGCGAGACCGCCTCGATCGATGCGCGGATGGAGAAGCTCCGCGAGCAGATGGGCAACTCCAAGACAAACAAGGAGTACTCGGGCTTCCTCGCCGAGCTCAACGCCCTGAAGGCCAAGAAGGACGAGATCGAGAAGCACGAGCTCGAGGAGATGTCCAAGGTCGAGGAGCTGCAGAAGAAGAACGACGAACGCGCCGGCGCCCGCGACGAGCGGCTCAAGATCGTCGAGCACGCCCGCAAGGACCGGGACGCCAAGGCCGCCGAGATCAAGGACCGCGTCGCGGAGCTTACCGCCCAGCGCGACGCGCTCGCGAAGGACATCCCCGCCGAAGCCACCCGCATGCTCAGCGAGGCCCTCGCCGTGCACGGCGACGAGGCGATGAGCCCGGTCGAGGTCGTCGACCGCCGCAACCACGAGTGGTCGTGCGGCAACTGCCAGATGACCCTCCCGGTCGAGACGGTTAACGCCATCTCCATGGGCAAGCTCACCCGCTGCATCTCCTGCAAGTGCGTCCTTTTCACCGAGGAGGACGTCGTGAGCAAGAAGAAGCCCAAAGAGAACGAGGACATCGTCAAGAGCAAGCGCAAGGCCGCGGGTAAGAAGAACGACGCGGGGGCTGCGAAGGCCTGAAGCGAGCGGCTCCGACCTCTATTTGCCCGCGTCGAACAGCCCGCCGTCAGCCAGGCCTTCGCCCGCCCGGCACCCGCCGCCTGCGTGCGCGGCACCTTGCGCCGTCAGCATCCGTCCGCGGCGCATACGGGCGACGAATCCGATCTGCAGCAGGTAAGGCTCGACCACGCTCTCCAGCGTGCCGGCGTCTTCATTCAGCGTCGCGGCCACCGCCTCGACACCCACCGGACCCCCTTGGTAGGTCGTCCCGATCGTGCGCAGGTACCGCCGGTCGAGCTCGTCAAGCCCCATCGCGTCGATCCCCTCGAGCGTCAGCGCCTCCTCCACAAGCGCCAAGGTGATGGCCCCGCCACCATTCTTGCTCCCCCGCACCTGCGCGTAGTCGCGCACACGCCGCAGCAGCCGGTTGGCGATGCGGGGCGTGCCGCGCGAGCGTGCCGCGATGAGGGGTACAGCCGCCTTGTCCTTCACCTCCACCGCCAGCAGCCCCGCGCTGCGCGACACGATGGTCTCCAGGTCCTTCTGCCCGTAATACTGCAGGTGGTGCGTGATGCCGAAGCGTGACCGCAGGGGTGCGCTCACCAGACCGGCGCGGGTCGTCGCGCCGATCAGCGTGAACGGCTTGAGCGTGATCTGGACCGTCCGCGCGTGCAGCCCGCTGTCGACCGGCACGTCGATGCGGAAGTCCTCCATCGCGGGGTAGATGAACTCCTCCACCACGCGCGGCATCCGGTGGATTTCGTCGATGAACAGGATCGACCCCTC
>DASPMT010000071.1:0-2179 GCA_035626935.1 Phycisphaerales bacterium
CAGCGGCGAGATCGTCGGCATCAACTCCCGCGGCATGGCCGGCTGGGCGGAGGGGATGGGATTTGCGATTCCTTCGGAGGCGATCAAGGTCATCCTCCCGCAGCTCCGCCAGCACGGCAAGGTGAACTGGACATGGACCGGCCTGCAGCTCCAGCCGCTCCGCGACTTCAACAAGGACATCTTCTTCAACGAGACCGAGGGCGTCATCGTCGGCGAGACCGATCCCGAAAGCCCGGCCCGCCGCGCCGGCTTCCTCCCCAAGGACCGCATCGTCCGTGTCAACGGACAGGCCGTGACGGCCGTCAGTGAGGAGGATCTGCCCCAACTGAACCGGCTGATGGGCCTGCTCACCAAGGGCGCTGAGGCCACGATCGACCTCGTCCGCGAGGGCAAGGAGCTGACCGTCAAGTTCACGCCGCGGGAGAAGGGCAAGGTCGAGGGGGAGGAGCTCCCGCTCGAGCGATTCGACATCACCTTCAAGACCATCAACCAGTTCGACAACCCGGACATCTACTTCTACAGGAAAGAGGGGATCTTCGTGTACGGCATGAAGTACCCCGGCAACGCCTCCAACGCCGGCTTCTACCAAGGCGACATCGTCACCAAGATCGACGGCAAGGACGTCACCTCTCTCGACGATGCGCGCAAGATCCACGCGGCCCTGGTCGCCAACGTCGATACGAAGAACCGCGTCGTCGTCACCGTCCTCCGGCGCGGCACCATGCGCCAGCTCGTGCTGGACTTCCAGCGCGACTACGCGAAGGACTGACGGCGCCGCATCCGTCCGCCGCACAACCATGACCGCCGCGCCCCGGCGCGGCTACGCACGCCGCCTACCCGTACCCCGTGTCCCCTGTTCATCGTGGAGCTACGAATGAAGAAGCACCTGGCGATCGCCCTGCTCACCTGCTGCGGCCTCGCGCTGCCCGTCACTGCCGTCGCCGCTGCCGGTCGCGCCCCCGATATGCGCTTCGACGACGAGGGGCCTACACCCGCCGAGTGGGCCAGGGCGCTCAAGTCGCTCGAGGCTTCGCTCGGACGGCTGGAGTTTACCCTGCAGTACGACAAGGGCGAGAGCCCCGGCCACGACTACGGCTCCTACTACGCGGCGATGATGGGCGCGGCGGGGGCGCAGAACGACGCCTCCGCCGACGAGAACTCGGCCGCGAACTGGGACCAGTTTATCAAGGATGAACGTCCGGCCGAGCGCTCCTGCTGGTTCATCAGCCCGACCCGCGTGATCGCCGCCGACATTCCCTTGCACCCGCGCTTCATCAAGGGGATCAACGTCCGTGTCGGCGACAGGCTCATCGCCGCCAAGCCGGTCCGTTACTTCCGCACCCAGGGGATGGTGATCTACGAGCTCGGGGAGCCCGCGCCAGCCTCGATCAAGCCGCTCGTCTTCGACGCCTCGAGGACGGGGCCGTTCTTCGCGGTGAGGAACGGGTTCCGCGATGGGGCGTGGATCACCGCCGCCTCACCGCTCGGCGGCGGTACGTCGGTGACCAGCGACGGCCGCGCGTACAGCCGCGTCGTGGGGGACATCCTCATCGTCGACAAAGCCGGCGCACCGGTCGGCATGTGGTCCAACACGCAGATGCCCCTGGACGACACGTGGAAGGGCGCTCCGGAGAAGTGGGAGGGCGTCAGCGAAGAGGAGATGGCCGGGCTGCTCAAGGCCCTCGACGGCGTCAGCGGGAGCAGCGTGCTGCGCTGCGTCGTCAATTTCCGGTCCCCGCGCCAGGACTCCGCGGGGGGCGGGCGCTACGGGCGTTACGGCGGGATGATGCCCGGCGGCGAGGACGGCGGCATGACCGAGTGGAACGGCACCGCCGTCGTTGTCGACCCTTCCACGGCGATCGTGCTCGCCAACTTCAAGCCCCGGACCACCTCGCGCCTGGAGAAGGTCCGGCTCTTTACCTCCGACGGACAGTCGGTCACCGGCACGTTCGACGGAACACTCAAGGACTACGGGGGGTTCCTCGTCAAGCTCGACAGCCCCGTCGGTACGCCGGCGGCGTTTGCCTCCGGCGACGTAACCGACTTCCGCGGTGAGCTCCTGCTCAAGACCGACATCAAGGTGCGCGGCGAAACGCGCACGGCCTACGTGCTCCGCGACCGCATCGACGGCTTTCAGCTCGGCTGGAAACGGCAGCTCTTCCCGACCGTCGGCGGCTCT
>DASPMT010000072.1:0-4173 GCA_035626935.1 Phycisphaerales bacterium
CGTCGAACGCCCTGATGGTACACTGAAACGCCGTCAGGCTGATCTCGCGGACGCCCGACAATTGTCCGACTTACCCCGCTTGAGCCCCGACCCGGCGTCGGACAGGGACGGTCAAGCGTTCGACACGGAGAACCCCATGCACATCGGAACCATCGCCGCGCTGGTCCTCTCGCAGCAACCGTTCGTGGAGGGGCCGCGGAGCGGGCCGATGGCCGGCGCGGTAGTCGCGAAGGTGGATGCGGACCGGTGCTTCCAAATGGTCGAGAAGCTCTGCTCGTTCGGCACGCGGCACACGCTCTCGCCGAGCGACGACCCCGGACGCGGCGCGGCGGCGGCGCGCGAGTGGCTCAAGAAGGAGTTTGAACTTGCGGGCAAAGGCGCGCTTAGCGGCATGACGGTGGCGCTGGAAGAGTTCGCTGTGCCGCGGATGCAGCGGCTACCCGACGGTGCCAAGGTGGTCAATGTGGTCGCGGTGCTCCCGGGAACGATGAAGGAAGCGGAGGGGCGCCGCTACTACGTTGTCGGGCACCTGGACACGATCAACGGCGACCGGATGGACGGGAAGGGGGATGCGCCGGGCGCCAACGACGATGCGTCGGGCGTGGCCGTCGTGCTGGAGTGCGCGCGGGCGCTGGCAGGGCAGAAGCTCGACGCGACCATCGTCTTTCTGTGTACCGGGGGCGAGGAGCAGGGGCTCGTCGGAGCGCGGTTCCACGCCAAGGCGGCGGCGGAGCGCGGCGAGCGCGTAATGGGCGTGCTGAACAACGACATCGTGGGCGATCCGTCGCCGCGGGTGTGGACCAGCCACGGCAACTCGCAGCAGCGGAGCCGCCAGCGGGACCTGGAGCGCGCGGATCCACGGTTCCCGTTCGTGCGTGTGTTCAGTGAAGGGGCGCCGAGGAACGCGTCGGCGGCTGAGCTCGAACGCTACCGGCTCGAAGGTGCGGAGAGCGACTCGCCGAGCCGGCAGCTTGCGCGGTACGTGCCCGAGGTCGCGCAGCGGGAGAGCACGAGGATCCGGCCGATCAAGGTCTTCCGGCAGGACCGGTTCCTCCGCGGCGGTGACCACGCGGCGTTCAACGAGAGCGGCTTTGCCGCGGTGCGGTTCACCGTGCCGGGGGAGGACTACACCCGCCAGCACGTGAACGTGACGGAGAAGGACGGGAAGCCGTACGGCGACTTGCCGTCGTTCGTCGACGGGCGCTACATCGCGGCGGTGGCGGAGCTGAACGCGGCGACGCTGATGCACCTGGCCAACGCGCCATCGCCGCCGCCGCGCGCGCGGATCGTCGCGAAGGAGCTCTCGACCGACACGCTTCTGCGGTGGGACGCGCCGCCGGAGCCGGACGTGGCCGGTTACGAGGTGCTGATCCGCGACACGACGGAGGCGGACTGGCGCGAGGTGGTGCAGGTGGGGAACGTGACGGAGTTCCGCACGCCGGTGAGCAAGGACAACGTGTTCTTCGCCGTGCGGGCGTACGACAGGGACGGGTGGGTGAGCCCGGCGGCGTTCTGCTGGGCGGAGCGAGGGGAGGCGAAGTGAAATCGGGTGCCACCAGGCTCGGCTTTGCGAGACTGGTGTTGGCAGGTGACCATGAAGCGTCAGTCTCGTCCAGAGCGACGAGCCTGATGGCGCCCCTATCTGTATACTGCGTCTCGGATGAGCGAATCAGAGCGACGCAAGCGGATGCGGCGGGTTGAGCAGCCAAACCATCTCCGTTACCTCACGTTCTCATGTTCCAACCGACGTCGATTACTGGGGACGCCCGCGCTCCGCGATCTCATGATCGAGTGCTTGGACTTGGCACGGCGGAAGCATGGTTTTCACCTGATCGCGTATGTTGTCATGCCGGAACACGTACACCTGCTGGCTTGGCCGCGGTTGCCGTCTGATCCAATGCACTTGGGTCTGGGGTTGGCGAAGCAGGTGTTTGCCCAGAGAGCGATCGCACGATGGATTGAACTCGAGGCTCCTGTCATTTCGAAGATCACCGACGAACATGGCCACAAGGTCGTTTGGCAGCCCGGCGGCGGGTATGACCGGAACATCATGACGGACGATGAACGGGTGGAAAAGACCTACTACATCCACAACAACCGGGTAACGAGGGGTCTGGTGAAAGGAGCGACGGATTGGGAATGGTCGAGTGCCTTGTGGTACTCGCAAGAAAGAAATCGTTCCAAGCTGTCAATGGATCCGGCATGTCGGCCTTCATAACTCTACAGGGAGTTCGGCATCAGTCTCGTCCAGAGCGACGAGCCTGATGGCACCCATTGTGTGCGATGCATCAGAGGATGCCGGGCCGCAGCCACGGTCCGTCGTCGTTGAGGTCACGGGTGAGGGGATTGCCGTCGCGTGCCTTCAGCGTCGACCTGTTCTGGAGGATGCTCGGCGCACTGCGGCGGAACTTCCAGAGGTCGCCTTCACGCACGCCGGCCCAGGTGTACTCCAGACCCTGTCCGCCGCCGGTGAACTTGGCGCGGATGCTGATGGCGTCCATGACGCCGTCGTTCTCGTGGCCCATGATCTCGACCTTGCGAACCATGCCGCCGCAGAGGCGTTTGACCGATCCCTTGCCCTCGATGTCGCCCTGGAAGTCGAGGTACTTGCGGCGGTGGAGCGGGAGGGCGTCTGCGGGGAACTGGACGGTCTTGGGGTGGTCGATGCGGTCCATCACGCGGAAGGAGATGAGGCACTTGTCGTCGGGGTTGGTGGAGTCGGCGTACCGGGCGAGCGTGGAGCCGGGTCCGGCGCCGACCGGCTCGATGAGCCAGTCGAAGTGGCGGGTGCCGTCGGGGAGGGTGTGCTGAAGGAGGACCATGCGGGCCATCGCCAGAGGGTAGCGAAATGGTCAATTAGCCGAAGAGGAGAGACGCAGCCCAGTCCTTTACGATTTGGCCGTTCGGCGATTTGCCATTTGGCCATTTCCCCGCGTATCCTCCGGCGACGGGTAGGTAGCTCAGTTGGTAGAGCATCGCATTGAAAATGCGAGGGTCCCCGGTTCAAGTCCGGGCCTGCCCATTTCGCGAAACCCCGGGACGTGTGCCCGGGGTTGTGCGTTTTTGGCCGATGCGTCCCCGCCGCCGCACCGGCGTCGGGCTTTGTGGTAGGATGCCGATCGGCTCGCCGAGGAACGGCGCCGCGGGGCGGGGACGGGTGGAGCGTCATGGGCGATAGCGTGCCGGCAGACCGATCCGAGGCCGTCTTCACCGACTACAAGCTCCCCCTGGCACACGACCAGGCGGTGGTGGAGGCGAACCGCTGCCTGTTCTGCGACGACGCCCCGTGCATCAAGGCGTGCCCGACGGCGATCGACATCCCGCAGTTCATCCGCAAGATCAGCACCGGCAACGACAAGGGGTCGGCGCGGACGATCTTCGAGTCGAACATCCTCGGGATGAGCTGCGCACGCGTGTGCCCAGTGGAAGTGCTGTGCGTTGGCGCGTGCGTGTACAACAACATGGATGCACCGCCGATCCAGATCGGGAAGCTGCAGCGGTACGCGACGGACCGGGCGTTCGAGGAGGGGTGGCGGTTCTTCGAGGCGGGGGCGGACACGGGCAAATCGGTGGGGTTAATCGGAGGAGGGCCGGCGAGCCTGGCGGCGGCGCACGAGCTGCGGCGACTGGGGCACCGGTGCACGATCTATGAGAAGCGCGCGTTACTCGGCGGGCTGAACGCCACGGGCGTCGCGCCGTACAAGATGAAAGCGGACCGGGCGCTGCAGGAGGTTGAATGGGTGCTTGGGGTCGGCGGGGTTGACGTCCGCACCGGCGTTGATGTGGGCGAGTCCCTTTCGCTCGAGGCGGTCGAGGCGGCCCACGACGCGGTCTTCGTCGGCGCCGGGCTCGGGGCCGACTCGAGACTCGGTGTCCCGGGCGAGGGTCTGGCGGGCGTGTTCGGCGCGGTCGACTGGATCGAGCGGATGAAGCTCGGGCACGCCGCGCTCGGCGGCGTGCGGCGGTGCGTCGTTGTCGGCGGCGGAAACACGGCAATCGATGCCGTGCGCGAGGTGAAGGGCTTGGGCGTCGCGGACGTGGTGATGCTCTACCGGGGCGACGAGCCGGGGATGTCCGGGTACGCGCACGAGTGGCACGCGGCGAAAGCGGAGGGCGTGCGCGGCGAATCGCGCGCGCCGCGGACGGCGTTTGAAGGAGACGGACGGGTGGAGC
>DASPMT010000073.1:0-8017 GCA_035626935.1 Phycisphaerales bacterium
TGGCGCGGCCGATACCGCGTCCGGCGCCGGTAACAAGGGCGACACGACCTTGGAGTGACTGCATGGACGGATTCCCTTCGAGCGCCGATGGGCGCGGTGCGGTTGCGATGTCCGGGCAGTCTACAGGAAATCACGCTGGCCGCAAGCGCTGTGGAGTAAGGCACAGCCAGCGGGCCTCTCTGGCCACTATGGAAAACCGCGGTCACCGCTCGATCCAACGCCAGACCATGTGCGCGCGTTCGAAAAACGTGTAACGTTCCCCGCGGCCGTCCACGGTGACGAGCCCTTCATCCAGCTTCAGCCCGCGCAGGTTCTCCCTCGCATTCCGCAGCAGGAGTTGGCGGACCGAATCCGGCCCGGCCTGAAGCGCCGATGAGAGAGCGTCGGCGGCGGTCACCGGCGGCGGTGCATTGGGCGGACCGTCCGCGGTCTTCAGCCACCGCATCACGCTGCGCACGCGCTCAATGTGGCGCGTTGCCTTGGCGTGCTCCCCGAGCCAGCACCTGAGATACGCCCGGGTACACTCGGCGTGCAGCTCGCTCACTCCCCACCACATGTCCGGGTCGTGCAGCATTCCACGTGCACCGTGAATGCGGTCGAGCGACCGCGTAAACACCGGCAGACGCTTGAGGATCTCGCGAACGCCGGCGTTCTCACGGGTCGCGCCGCGGACGTCATCGCCCACCTCCACACGCGGTAAGCCCGAGAGCGACCTGACCTCGTGCGAGAGGTAAACGTGGCTTTCAGGCTCGCATAACGCCGAGACGACCGCGTGCATCGAGCACGACCCCTTTGAGTAGGCTGAAGGGCCGAAGTAGACGCACTTGGCCAGTCCGCGGTCGATGCGCATCAACGCGCGTTTACCGACGAGGTAGCCTGGCGCCGCGGGCGCAACGTGATCGTTCAGCAGACGCTCAAAGGGCGTCAGTCGGAGGGACTTCATGAGCTCGCATACTGCGGGCAAGCCGGGCGACTTGAGCTCAAGCGGGCGGATGCCAACCCGCGTCAGCCCATAGTGCGCCGCTTACGGCCGGGTTGCGGATCATGAAGCAGATCGCGTCGGCGATCTCCTCCGGCGTGATCAGGCGACCGAGCTGAGTCTTGGGGAGCACCTGTTCTGTGATGATCTTCTGGTCCATCGCCTGCACCATCGGCGTGTTGGTGAAGCCCGGGTGCACGATGCCGACGCGCACGCCGTAGTAGATCGCTTCCTTCGCGAGCGTCGCGCGGACGCCCTCGAGACCGGCTTTGGTCGCGGCGTAAGCGACCTGGCCCTTGTTGCCCGCGGAGGAGATCGAGCCGACGAACACGACCTCGCCCTGCACCTCGTCGCCGCCCTTCCAGCCGTTCTGGCCGCGCTCGGCGCGGGCGATTGCGACGCTGGCGATGGTCTCCATCGCCCAGTAAGAGGCGGCGATCAGGTTGACGGAGATGGTCTTCTCCATCAGGTCCTGGTCGTAAAGCTTGGCGGTGCGGGCCGCCTTGTCGACCTTGACCGCCAGCCCGTCGCGGACAATGCCCGCGGCGGGCACGCAGATCGAAACCGCGCCGAACCGCTCCTTCATCTGCTTGAAGACCGACGCGCGGAACGCACGGTCGGTCACGTCACCCTTGAAGGGCACGAGGCACTCGCGGCCGAGTTCCTTGTTGATCTCGGCGCAAACGCCCGTGACGGCATCGGAGAAATCGACGACACCGATCGCCTTGACGCCCTCGCGCCCGAGTTGACGGCAGACGGCGCGGGCGATGCCGCTGGCTCCGCCGGTGATGACGGCGACACGGTTGGAAAGGTTGGTGGTCATTGAAGGTTCTCCTCGGTCGAACGTTCGAAGCGTGTAGAAAAAAGCCGCGTTGCTGCGCGGCTTTGGGAAGATCACTCAGTCTCAACAGGCTCGGAGCGTTCCGCCATCCAGGCGGTCGCCTTTGGCCAGATCTCCTTGTGGGCGCGGGAGCCGACGCTCAGGCCGATGTGCCCGGCCTTGACGCTCATCTCGGTGTAGTCGGTGCTGCCGACGTGCTCCTTGAGCGGCGTGCTCTGGCACGGCAGCACCAGGTGGTCGGCCTCGGCGGTGAGGCTCAGGACTGGGCAGGTGATGTTGCCCAGGTTGATCTTCTTGCCGCCGACGGGGAACGTTCCCTGCACCAGCCGGTTCTGCTGAAAGCCGTACTTGACGAAGTCGCGGTAGACCTCGCCGGAGATGGGGATGTTGTCGTTGCTCCAGACCTCCATCGCGAAGAAGTCCTCGAGGAACTTCTCGTCGTCCATCTTCTCGTAGAACCCCTGCCACTTCTGAAAGTAGTTGGCGACGGGCTTGAGCATCGCGAACGAGTTGCCAAGAAACTGCGGCGGGATAAGCCCGAACGTGTCAACGACGGCGTCGACGTCGAAGTACTTCGGGTCTGTCCAGTTGAGCAGCAGCGAGTCGCGGCTCGACCAGTCGATCGGCGCGGCCATGAGGATCAGGTTCTTGACAAGCTCCTGGTGCATCGACGCGTACATGGCCGACATGGTGCCGCCCATGCAGTAACCGATCAGGTTGACCTGTTCCGAGCCCGTATCGGCCAGGATGCGCTCGACGGCGCGGTGCAGGTGTCCCTCGATGTAGTCGCTCAGCGTCTTGGTCGCGTCCGACGGCGTGGGGATACCCCAGTCGATCATGTAGACGTCGAACCCGGCGTTGAGGAACTGACGGACCACGCTCTTGTTGGGGAGCAGGTCGAGCACGTAGGGCCGGTTTACCATCGCGAAGACGAAGAGCACCGGTGTGGCGTGGCGCTTGTCGCCCTTGCCTTGATACCGCACCAGGCGCACGGGAGCCTCGGTCATCACGACCTCGTAGGGTGTCGCGCCCTTCTTGGCCTTCATCGCGGCCTCCAGCACCTTGGGCATGGCGCCGAGCTTCTTGGAGAAGTTCTCCATTTCGGCCTGCCACGCCTTGCTCGCGGCAGCTGGGTCGAAGCCGCCCCAAGGGAAGGCCTGCGCGAAGGGGTTGAACGGCTGAGAAGTGGGGGGAGTCTGGCTCATGGTGATGTCCTCAGCGCTTGGCGGACTTCTTGGCGGGTGCAGGCGCGGGCTTGGCGGTCTTGGGCTTTCCGGTCACGGCCGACTCGAGGTCGGAGACTCGCGCGTCGATCTTGGCGATCTGCGACTGCAGCTGCGCGGTCGACTGGCGGATGGCGCCCAGGATCTCGGCGTGCGAGCCGCCGGTTGCTGACTCGAACGCGGACGCCATGTTCGACTTGAGAAAGCCGTCCATCTGCTGGCGGAGCTGCATCGCCTGGTCCATCGACTTCTTCATCGATTCGAGGAACTGCGGCGTGCGCATGTACTGCTCGGCGTACTGGGCCATCGCGTCGTAGAACGCGGCCTGCATGCGCTTCATCGCCTCGGGCGACATGAACGCCTGGGCTGCGGCGGAGGGGTCCATCGGCATCCCGGGGATCCCGGGCGTGTTCGCGCCGGCCGCCGCCGAGCGGGCCCAGACGTCGCGCCAGAAGCCGGTGATGGGGTCGACGGGGGGGGTGGTTTGGTCGGACATGGTGGATCTCGGTTGAAACGTACTGCGGGAGCCTAACCCTCGTGCTTGCACGAGGCTCGTATACGCAAAAAACGGCCGCAGGGGCGTGAGCCCCTGAGGCCGTCGGAAGTAACGTGGAAATCAGTTGTTGCAGCAGCCGGTGGTCTTGCAGGTCATGTTCTCGTCCATGATCTGGGCGACGCGCTGGCCGTGCTCGGTGTTGAGCTTGGTCATGCGCTCGACGGTCTTGTTGTTGAGCGCGACGGTCTCGTCGTAGATCTCACGAGCGGTCTCGGTCATCGGCTTGACGGACTTGGCCGTCATCTGGGCGACCATCATCTCGCCGGTGCGCTCCATGGTCTTGGCGTTGTTCTTCATCGTCTCGACGGCGATGGCGCTCATCTCGGTGACGAGCTTGGCGTTGGCCTCGACCATGCCGTTCATGACCTTGGCCATCTTCTCGAACGCGGCCGGCATCGTGACGGCGGGCGTCGCGAAGGCGTTGGCGTTCCAGCCCTTGGTGAAGGTCTCGGCGAAGGTGTTGAACATCTTCTGGCCGGCCTCCATGTTGGCCTTGACCGTCTCGGTGGCCTGCTGATTGAAGCTCTGGGCGGTGGCGGTGCCGTTGTTGCTGGGCTTGGCGGCGGTGGTGGCGTTCATGGTCGTTCCGTTGAAAGTGAGATGGTTGGTGTGCCGCGGGCTCGCGGCGGACAGGCAAGTATACCGGTCCATAGTGCATCGTCAAGAAACATTTGTGCGTTTGCACAAATATGTGATTTGGCGATGTTCTCGGCGGTTCCAGGGATGTTTAAGGGTTAATGCCGACTCAATGGCGGTTAAGACCGGCTAGGCTTGGTGCGATTGCAGGATGCTTTGCCCTTGCTTTGGAGGCCCGCGTGCCAACCCCCCAATTCATCCAGATCAACAAGTACCCCAACCGCCGGCTCTACGACCAGACCCGGAGCAAGCACATCACACACGACGAGCTTTACGACCTGGTCGTCGCCGGGCACACCGTGATGGTGACCGACAGCAAGAGCGGCGCGGACATCACCAACCTGGTCCTCGCCCAGGCGCTGATCGAGAAGACGCCGGAGAAGTTCGGCGCGTTCCCGCCCGAGTTGCTCCACCTGCTCATCCGCGCCAGCGACCAGATGATCCGCGGCATGGCGTCGGGGTGGTTTGCGCAGATGATGAAGGGACTGGGTGGAATGACGGGCGGAACGAACACCGCAAGCGGCGCAACGACGCCGCCGTGGATGCCGGGCGTCGGGCTCCCCTGGGGCTCGCCGGCGTTGGCGCCGCAACCAACCGCGCAAATGGACGCCGTCGCCGACTTGCAGGCGCGGATGGAGGCGATGATGCGGGAGATCAACGACCTCAAGGGCGGCAAGCGTTCCTGACGCTCAGCCCGCGATCATCGAGGCGATCGCACGCCACGCGGGCGTCGTTGCCGTGTGCCACATGCACACCATCATCAGCAGGACAACGGCGGCGCCGACGGCGAGCGGCCGGTCGAGGCGCCTCTGCAGGAAGCTGCGAGCCGCGACGAGCGCAGCGCCCAGCACAACCGCAAAGAGGAACGGGCCGAAAACCGCGTCGACCACCGTACCCAGGTAGAGGTTGTTCAGCGTGTCGATGCGGTTGAGCGCGGCGGTGATGGCGGCGAGCGTTCCCAGGAGCATCATCGGGCGGTGCAGGGCGGGCTTGCGCCGCCAGGCGATGCCTAGCGCCACGCAGGCCGCGAAGATGACGATCGCGCCGAGCGGCACGATGGTGAAGTCCATCGGTGCGATGCCCCACATCTTCGCGTCCGGCGGCATGTGCCTGGCGAAGCTGCAGCCGATCATCACTCCCGTGACGACGACGACCGCGGCCAGAGTGGCGCCGACCCACCCCATCGCCATGTGCACCCTGCGTCTGCCCGTCGCGACCAGCAGCGGTTGGAGCACGAGCATCAGCAGCCAGAGGCTCATCGTGACGCCGTGGGCGATCACCAGCCCGCGGATCGGCGGCGTGAGCGGCCGGCCGGGGTAGGCCAAGCCCTGGAAATAGAAACGGCCGAAGCCGACCACCGCGATGACCAGCATGAGCAAGGCCGCGGCGGAGTAGAAGTAACGGTTGCCCGCCATCGGCTCCGGCACAGTGACGGAGGGACGGATCGAGGGCGTGACGGCGACGGTGGGAGCGGCGTGAGTGGTCATGGTGGCTGAAGAGAAGTGGGGGTGTGACAAAGCCGGCGACGGCGTCGCCGAGCAAGCGGTTTCCAGTCACACCCTCCCTCGGTCCCGCCGGCGGTCGGCCTGCGGGAAGGGGGCGAGTATACCCGGGTGAATGCGGAGAGTGAAGACCACCACCCGCGCCGGGTGTGTGTGCGATCGGATCGGGTGGCGGGCATTGAAAAGCCCGGGTGTGCCCGGGCTTGGTGCGGTGGATCTTTGTAGGAGTTAGTGGGACGTGCGAGCGGAGCGTTGGCGCTCGTGCTTGCGCACGAGGCCCTCATGGGAAGATGCCGCGGACCTCGTAGGCCTGCTGGAGGCGCTGGAGGGCGGCGATATACGCGGCGGTGCGGAGGTCGCAGTTGAACTGCTTGCGGGCGGCGCGGGTCTTCTGGGCGGCCTTGACCATGTGCTTGTTGAGCTCGCGGTCGACGTACTCAAGGTCCCACGACTGGAAGGTCTTGTTCTGGACCCACTCGAAGTAGGAGACCGTGACCCCGCCGGCGTTGCAGAGGATGGCGGGGAGGACCTCGATGCCGCGCTCCATGAGGATGCGCTCGCCGGCCGGGGTGGTGGGGGCATTGGCTCCCTCGGCGACGACCTTGCAGTCGAGCATGCGGGCCTCGGGCTCCTGGATCATCTGCTCGAGCGCGGCGGGGATGAAGACGTCGACCTTGGTCTTATAGAACTCGTCCTTGCTGATGGCGGCGGCCTTGCCGTAACCCTTGACGCCGCCGGTCTTCTTGACGTGCTCATCGAGGTCGAAGGCATCGATGCCCTTGGGGTTGGCGATGAAGCCGGTGTGGTCGGCGACGGCGACCATCTTGGCGCCCTTGTCCTGGAAGATCTTGCCGCTCCAGGACCCCACGTTGCCGTAGCCGAGCACGGAGAAGGTGCACTTCTCGGGCTTGAGCTTGAGCTCGGGGAGCATCTCGACAAGCGTGTCGACGACGCCCTGGCCGGTCGCCTTCTCGCGCCCGAGCGACCCGCCGTACTCGACTGGCTTGCCGGTGATGACGGCGATGGGGTTGTTGCCGCCGATCTCGCTGAGGAACGAGTAGGTGTCGGCGATCCATGCCATGTGCTGGCTGCCGCTGCCGACGTCGGGCGCAGGGATGTCGTAATCGGGGCCGATGTTGTGGGCGATAGCGGTGGTGAAGCGGCGGACGATGCGCTCCATCTCGCCCTTGCTGTGGTCGCGCGGGTTGACCTTGATGCCGCCCTTGCCGCCGCCGTAGGGGACGCCGACGAGCGAGCACTTCATGGTCATGAGGAACGCGAGGCTCTTGACGTCGTCGAGGTGGACGTCGTGGTGGAAGCGGAGGCCGCCCTTGTAGGGGCCGAGCGCGTTGTTGTGCTGGACGCGGTACCCCTTGAACAGGCGCGTCTTGCCGTTGTCCATGCGCACGGGGAAGTGCACCATGATCTCGTTCTTGGGCTGCGCCAGGATCTGTTTGAGGTAATCGGGCAGGCCCATCACCTCGGCCGCGTGCAGCATCGTGCTCACGGTCTGGGCGTAGAGGTTGTTCGGATCAGTCGGCAGGCCGAGTTCTTCGAACATCGCGGTCATCTGGCCTGCGCTCTTGGGCGTCACCGCGCCGTTGCCGTTGTGGGCCGGGGCGGACTGAGCGGGCTTCTGTTTCTTGGTGGCCGTGGTGGGGGGCATGAAGTCGTTTTCCTGAATGAAGTAAGGAAGAGGGCGGGCCCCGCCCTCGCGCGGGCGCGAATGGAGGGGAGGAGGCTCTATGCTGGACCGCCGCCGGAGCCTCGCAGTGAGCCGCCGGCCAGGAGTCACAGGGTGGTACTTTACCTCGCGTCAGACCTGTTGTGGGCAACCCGGATCAAGTCGTGCGCCGACGATCTGAACCCCCCTGTCCCCGCCCGCCCGGTCCGCAACGTGGAGATGCTCGACGCCCGGCTGGCCGACAGCCCGGTGAAGGGGCTGCTGCTCGACTTGGCGGCTGGAGAGGAGGGCCGCGAGGGGGAAATGGCCTTTGCGATGCTGGCAAGGCTGCGCGGCCGGCAGGCCGAAGGGGATCGCCCGGGATTGGTTGAAGCTGGGCAAAGTTCAGGGGGGCGTATCCGTGTGGTCGCTTTCGGACCCCACGTTCAGGCGGCCGGCTTGGCGCGCGCCAAGCGCGAAGGGGCGGATGTAGTGATGGCCCGCGGCGCTCTTGCCGCCAACTTGCCGCGGGTGCTCCGTGAGCTGGAGGGGGGAACGGCGGCCTTGCAGGACCAGCTGACCGATTGACGACGCAGTCAGTGGGGAGAGTGCCGGAG
>DASPMT010000074.1:0-4485 GCA_035626935.1 Phycisphaerales bacterium
CGACCACCCCCGCCGATCTGCTCGCCCTCATCGACACGCTCAACCCCGCCGATGAGCCGGGCCGGCTGGTGCTCATCCCGCGCATGGGCATCACGCACATCGACCGGGCCCTCCCGCCGCTTGTGCAGGCGGTCGTCGGCGCCAAGCGCCGCGTCCTCTGGGTCGCCGACCCGATGCACGGCAACGCCCGCACCACCGCCGCGGGCGTCAAGACCCGCGACTTCGCCGACATCCTCGCCGAGCTCGGCAGGGCGTTCGACATCCTCCACCAGCACGGCGCACACCTCGGCGGCGCACACATCGAGCTCACCGGCGAGGACGTCACCGAGTGCATCGGCGGCTCGGGCGGGATCACCGAGGCCGACCTGGCCCGCAACTACGCGACAACGTGCGACCCGCGCCTCAATTACGAGCAGGCGATGGAGCTGGCGTTCGCGCTCGCAAAGAAGATGGGCTGAGGGCGGCCGCTGCGGCGCCGGGCACGCATCTTCACCTCCCCACGCGACCTGCGTGTCAATCCGGTGCGTCTTGCCCCCCGCCCGGGTGACCCGTCCACCCTCTTATCCCTCGCGCCGGCTTCAGTCACCCTTCATGCAGGCCGATAAGCCCACTACCCGCGCACCCATTCCATGGCGGGCCGCTTGGAGGCAAGACCGATGTCCCGACTCCCCCGTCAGCAGATCGAACACACCCCGGCACCCGCCGGCCCATTGAACGCCGACCAACTCCGCATGGAGCGGCGACGCTCGCCGCGCCGGCAGATCGAGGAGATCGTGACCGCCGTCTTCCGCGACGGACGCGAACGCTTCGGGCTCACGCGCGTGCTGGTCATCGACTCCAGCCACACCGGCCTGGGCGTCAGGGCCGACCAGGCGTTCGAGCCCGGCACCCGATTCACCCTCACCGCCAACAACATGCCGATGCCCCACAAAAGCGGCACCGTCGTCCGCTGCATCCCGTGCGAGGACGGCGGCTACTCGGTCGGGATCATCTTCGACCGGCTCAAGGCGGCGTAAGTCAAAGCGCGGGACTCAACGCGCCCAAAGAACCTCAACGTTCTCGCGGGAGACGTGCCTCACTCTGTGTCGCTGCCCCTTCGATCCCTTTGAGTTCATGCCCTTTCCGGCCCTCCCGTCTACCCTGCCCCCGTGAACCCCACGGCGGCACTCCTCGAACCCGAAGTGCTCGAGCTCATCCGCGCGAAGCAATTCGCCGAGCTGCGTGAGATCCTCCACGGCCTCCCTCTCCCCGACGTCGCCGACATCTTCTGTGAGCTCTCCGCCGAGGACGCCGCCATCGGCTTCCGCATCCTCCCCACGCAGGACGCCGGCGAGGTCTTCTCGTACCTGCCCCCCGAGAAGCAGGAGGAGTTGATCCAGACGCTCGGAGACGCGGCGGGCGCACTGCCCCTGATCGAGGCGATGGACCCCGACGACCGCGTCAAGCTCCTCGACGAGCTGCCGCCGCAGGTCGCCGGGCGCATCGTCGCCAGCCTCTCACCCGAGGAGCGCGCCAGCACCCAGAGCATCCTCGGATACCCGCCGCGGTCGGTCGGCCGCCTGATGACGCCCGACTACGTCCGCGTCCGCGCCGACTGGAACGTCGGGAAGGCGATCGAGCACATCCGCAAGTACGGACGCGACGCAGAGACCGTCAACGTCGTCTACGTCGTCGATGAGAACGGCCTGCTGGTGGACGACATCCGCCTGCGCCAGCTCATCATGGCCGACCCCTCGGCCCCGCTCGAGACGTTGATGAACCGCCAGTTCGTCACCCTCCGCGCCGATCAGCCGCAGGAGGAAGCCGTCCTCCAGCTCCAGCGCTACGACCGCGTCGCGCTCCCGGTGGTCGACAGCCGCGGGCACCTGCTGGGCATCGTCACCCACGACGACCTGGCCGACGTCGCCCAGGAGGAGGCGACCGAGGACATGCAGAAGATGGGCGGCGTGCAGGCCCTCGAGGAGCCGTTCCTGACGGCCTCGGTCTTCGCGCTGTTCAAGAAGCGCGCCCCCTGGCTCGGGCTGCTCTTCCTCTCCGAGCTGCTCACCTCCAACGCCATCGCCTTCTTCGAGGACGAGATCCAGCGCGCCGCCATCCTCGCGACGTTCATCCCCGGCATCATTTCCAGCGGCGGCAACTCCGGCTCGCAGGCCTCCACGCTGGTGATCCGCGCGATGAGCCTGCGCGAGATCATGCTCTCCGACTGGTGGCGCGTGCTGCGCCGCGAGCTCATCGT
This sequence comes from Phycisphaerales bacterium, assembly GCA_035626935.1. Lineage (GTDB taxonomy): Bacteria > Planctomycetota > Phycisphaerae > Phycisphaerales > UBA1924 > JAJTGZ01. The sequence goes on from DASPMT010000074.1 coordinate 2,237, forward strand.
CGCCGGCCTGCTCGGCCTGATGATCGGCGTCATCGGGCTCATCCGCATCAACACGTTCGGCGCGATGGGGTGGTTCAAGGACCCCGACGTCATGGACCACTTCGTGATCCTCTCGGTGGCGATCTCCGTGACGCTCGTGGGCGTGGTGGTCTGGGGCAGCATCATGGGCGCGATGCTCCCGTTCGTGCTCAAGAAGTGCAAGCTCGACCCCGCCGGCAGCAGCACCCCGTTCGTCGCCACCCTCGTCGACGTCACCGGCATCGTCATCTACTTCTCGGTGGCGATCTTCGTGCTCCGCACCACCCTGCTGCGCCCCGACGCCCCCGACCGCAACGTCCGCGCCTCCACGCCGGCGCTGGTCGTCGCCGTGGAGCCCTTTAACGCCGGCGACAAAGAGCTCGATCTGGAGGTCGACGTCGACGGCAAACGCGGCCACGTCACCATCCCGGCTTCCGGGCTCGACAAGGGCCTGCCGCCCAAGCCCGGCGACCGCGTGATCATCGACTTCAGCTCGCAGAAGGGCGAAGCGTTGCGCCCCGCAGCGCAGTAAGAGAATCGACGCTTCGCCGGTGGAGCCGCTGGAGCACCCCCCCTCACCCCGCCGCCGCCACGATCGCCGCGAACTCGTCGGCCTTGAGGCTGGCCCCCCCCACAAGCGCCCCGTCCACGTCCGGCATCGACAGCAGGCTCTTCGCGTTGGCCCCGGTGACGCTCCCTCCGTACTGCACTCGCAGCGCCGCGCCCGCCTCGCGCCCGAACATGTCGCTCACCACCGCGCGGATGTGCGCGTGCGCATCCTGGGCGTTCTCCGGCGTCGCCGTTCTGCCCGTGCCGATCGCCCAGACCGGCTCGTAGGCGATCACCACCCGCGCGAGCTCCTCCGGCGTCACCGCGCGCAGGCCCAGCCGCACCTGCTTCTCGTTGACGTGGTTAGTCTCCTCAACCTGGCGCTGGTGCAACGTCTCGCCGACGCACAGCACGACGTGCAGCCCGCCGTGCAGCGCCGCCCGCACCTTCAGGTTAACCAGGTCGTCCCCTTCGCCGATCACGTGCCGCCGCTCGCTGTGACCTGCCAGCACGATCGAGGCCCCGCAGTCCTTGAGCATCCCCACCGACACCTCTCCCGTGAACGCCCCCTTCTCGGCGTGATAGACGTCCTGCGCCCCCAGCATCACCCGCGATCCTTTCAACGAATCCGCCACCGCCGTCAAGTACGGAAACGGCGGGAACACCGCCACCTGCACGCTCTCGGCGCCCTTCGCCGCCGCCGCAACCCCCGCGCCCAGCGCGGCCGCCGCGGCCCGGTCGGTGTTCATCTTCCAGTTGCCGCCGATGATCTTGGTGCGCATCGGCCCAGCATAGCCGGACCGTCGGTAAACAAAGACGCCCGGGCCGGGCCCGGGCGTCTTTCATACTCAAGTCTCGCCTGTCGCGATCAGTCCCGCCTGTTCAGCAGGCTCAGCAGCCGCAGCACCTCGAGGTAGATCAGCACCAGGGTCGCCAGCAGGCCGAACCCCGCGTACCACTCCATGTACTTCGGGGCCCCCTCGGCGGCGCCCACCTCGATCATGTCGAAGTCCAGGATGAGCGCAAACGCCGCCCACACCAGGATCACGGCGGTGATGCCGATCGCGATGGGGCCGCTCACCAGGGCCGCCGGCCTGACGCCAAAGAGCGACAGCCCGAGGCTCACCAGGCAGAAGACGGCGATCGCACCCCCCACCACCAGCATCACGGCTTTGAACTTCGCCGTCGCCCGGATGATCCGCATCTTGTACAGGCAGAGCATCACGCCCAGCACCGCGAACGTCGCGATCGAGGCGCTCATGACGATCCCGGTCCCCGTCGCGCCGCCGATCTTCGTATCGACCGCCATCTGGGCGTACACCCAGGACACCGCGCCGACCAGCAGCCCTTCGGCCAGCGCGTACACCGGAGCCGCAAACGGCGAAGCCGCGGGCTTGAACCACATCACGATGCCGCAGATAGCCGCCACCACGAGCCCGCCGATCGCGGCGATCAGGCCCACTCCGGGGACCGACGACACCAGCAGCCACCCGCCCAGTGCCGACGCGATGCACAGCGCCAGCAGAATGCTCGTGGCGTTCACCGCCCCACCCACCGTCATCACGTCCGGCCGCGCCTTGGCCGTGTCACCGAACACCGCCCCGCCCTGTGCCTGGAACAGCTCGGGCTTCATCAACGCGCTGGGAGAACCGAACGCCATGGAAAAACCTCCGGTGAATTCG
>DASPMT010000075.1:0-5913 GCA_035626935.1 Phycisphaerales bacterium
GTCATCAACGTCGGCACGAACTTCTGGGCCTTCCCGCTGTCGGTCATCCGCAACGGCTTCCGCGCAAACTACGGCTTCAGCTTCACGCTGGACCGCAACTTCGGCTTCGACGTTTTCGGCCCTCAGAAGACGAACCAGACGGTCTTCTGATCCTGATCTGCTGACCCAAACGGGCCGGTCCTGACCGCAGGGCCGGCCCTCACCATTTCGATCGGCATCGAAGCTGATCACCGGCACGGAGGCCGGGTTTCACTGGACGGAACGGACGTCGCGACCGAACGGGCTTCGCCCGTGCGGCGTAGGTGCGACCGGAGCGTGAGACGATGACCTCCCTGACTGCTACAAACTCGAGCGCGGGCGTGACCGGCGTCGCCGCCAGGCGTCAGGCCGTCCCGCCGCTGCTCACCACCCAGAGCGCAGTAACGCTGCTCCTGCTCTCCGCGGCCGTCGTCTGGGCTTTCTGGGCCTTCTTCTACCGACAGCACCTTTTCAGCAGCCACGGCCAGGACTGGTCCCACGCCTACATGGTGCCGCTGATCAGCGGCTTCCTCATCTGGCAGAACCGGCGCGAGATCGCCGCCACCAAGCCCCAGGTCTTCTGGCCGGGGCTGATCCCGCTGGCGATGAGCATCCCCTGCTACCTCCTCTTCCAGCTCGGCTCCCTCTCGACCCACATGGGCCAGGGGTGGGCGATGATCCTCGCCGTCTTCGGCCTCTGCCTCCTGCTCACCGGCCCGCGGATGATGCGCCTGCTCTTCCTGCCAGTCTGCTACCTGGCCTTCGGCGTCACCGTCGCGGAGATGGTGATGATCAAACTCACCTTCGTCCTCCAGGGCATCGCGGCCCAGGGCGGCTGGATCGCCCTCAACATCATCGGCGTCCGCACGGACATCGACGGCTACACCCTTACCGTCTTCGACTCGACCGGGAAGTCCTTCCCGCTCAACATCGCCGAAGCGTGCAGCGGCATGCGCATGGTCATCGCCTTCGCCGCTCTGGGTGTCGCCGTTGCGCTTGTCTCGCTCAGGCACTGGTGGCAGCGCATCGCGCTGATCCTTACGGGGCTCCCTGTCGCCGTCGGCATGAACATCGTCCGCGTCGCCGTGCTCGGCGTCGCCACGCTCTATGACCCCGAGTTCGCCAAGGGTGACGCGCACATGTTCATCGGCTTCGGCCTGCTGGTCGTCGCCTTCTTCATCTTCATGGGCATCGCCGCGCTCCTCAAGCGCACGGTGCACGAGGCGCCGGTCAAGCAAGGCGCGGCGCCCGAGCCGTACCGCGCAGGGCCCGTTGACGCCCGCCGCATGATGCGCCCCGCCTTTGTCGCGGCGATGTCGCTGCTGCTCTCAACGGCGCTCGGGCTCACCGCCGCGCTGCAGATGCTCGGAATCTACCTCAAGAAGCAGGAGATCCAGGCGCCGGGCAACCGCACCGTTTCGGCGATCCCCAGGGAGACCGAGAGCTGGATCGCCTCCGGCGACGCCGACGCCAAACTCAGCAAGGAGTTCGTCGACGAGCTGGGCACCAGCAACTTCCTGATGCGCGTCTACCAACAGAAGAACGCACCCGCCGGCAAGAACCGCGCCACCGTGCAGCTCCACCTGGCGTACTACACCGGCATGGTCGACACCGTCCCGCACGTGCCCGACAGGTGCATGACCGCCGGCGGCATGCAGCCGGTCACCCTCGCGCAGGAGCTTCCCGTCCCCCTCGACCGCTCCACCTGGCGCATCGACGAACGCGTGAAGCCCGACGAGCAGGGACGCGTCGTCCACACCGCCCGCACCAGCCGCTACTCCGACGCGCCGAACCTGCGCATCCGCCTCCCCAAGGGCATCGAGGACCTGCGGATGCGTTTCTCCACCTTTAAGGACAGAGGCGACCAGCAGACCGTCGCGGGTTATTTCTTCATGGCTAACGGCGGCTTCACGCCCAGCCCCGAAGGCGTCCGCGTCCTCGCGTTCAAGCTGCAGGACGATTACGCCTACTACCTCAAGGTGCAGGTCACGACCGGCGGCGTCGACGCCGAGGAGGCCGCCCGCCTGTCGGCCAGCCTCGTCGGCGAGCTGATCGCGGAGATCGCTCGCTGCGCGCCCGACTGGGTCGAGGTTGAGTCCGGCAACTATCCACCCGATAACCCCCGCAAGAACAAGAAGCAGTAACGGCCCCGTGCCGTTTCCGTCCCCCAGCCGCAAGCACGAGCCCGCTCCCGCCCAGCATCCGCATCCGCCCGAAGGACGACACCCATGGCAGCCAAAGTGAACAAGACGGTCGTGATCAGCCTCATCGCGGGCGTCGTCTGCGTGCTGGCAGGCGTGATGTTCCTGATGACCGTCGTCCTCAAGAGCAGCAAGGACCTGGCCGCCCGCGGCGACCGGCTGATGGAGGAGGGGAACTTCGACGAGGCCTCAAAGGCCTACTCCAAGGCCGTCAACAAAGAACAGAACAACATCGAGTACATCAAGAAGTGGGCCGACTCGCTCAGCAAGCAGACCCCCGCGAGCCTCCAGGCCTACTCCGACCGTTACCGCCAGTGGCTCGGCACCCAGCGGCTGATGGCCAACGTCCTCCGTGTCGACCCCGCCGCGCACCGCGCCGTGCTCGACCTCGTCATGCGCGACGCCCGCATCAATCCCCGCTCCGGCCCTGCCTGGCAGGCCCTCGAAACCGAGGCCTCGGACATCATCACCCGGATGTCCCGCGAGCCGCAGGACAAGATCGACCAGATCCGCCGCTACAGGGGCATCGCAACGGTGGGCAAGATGTCCCAGGCGCTCGAGGTCTCTCCCGACGACCGCAAGCGCGCCAAGGAGGACCTGCAGGCCGCCCTCAGGCTCGCCCCCGACGACGAACTGGCCATCCTCTATTACGCCGATCTCATGCGTCTATCCGCTGAGAAGGCCCGCATGAGCTTCAACCAGGAGGAGGCCGATCTGGCGATCGCCGAAGGGACCGCCGTCCTCCAGGACTTCTGCGAGAAGCACCCGACCTCCACGCTCGGCCGCACCGGCCTTCAGCAACTCCAGATCGCGCAGCTCGCCGCCAGGGTCCGCCAGGACCCGGCCGCCAGCGCCGAGCTCGAGAAACAGATCAAGCCTCTCTTTGAGAAGCTCATCTCCACGCTCGAGTCTGATGACCCCAAGACCGTCGACGAGTTTGTCGCTGCGCAAGCTGCCGAGACGGCGCTGCAGGCGAGGCTGGACAAGGCCGACGAGCGGGGCGCGGCAGTCTTTGCCCGCATCCGCGAGGCCCGGCCCGACGCGCCTTTCGTCAGCCTCCTGCAGGCTCGCTTCCTCTCCAGCGCCGGCCAGAACCGGCAGGCGGCCGACGCCTTCAAACGGATCATGGACCTGCCGAACCTGCCGATCAGCCCGGCGGGGCTCGCGATGTTCGGCGCGCGCGATTCGGCGGCGGTCATGCGCGTCGACACCCTTATCGCTCTCGCTGAGAGGCAGAAGCCCGGTACGCCCGAGCGTACCGCCGCCATCGCTGAAGCCAAACAGGCCCGCGACGAGCTGCGCGCTCGCGCGACAATCGACGAGGCCCCCAAGACCCTGGTCGACGCCAAGATCGCGATCCTCGCGGGCGACAGCACCGAGGCACGCAAGCTCCTGAGCCAGTACCACCAGATGACCGGCCTCTCCGACCCGATGGCCCTGCGCCTCTCGGCACAGGTGCTGCACGGCCAGGGCCTCAAGGGTGAGGCCAAGAACATGCTCACGCGCGTCGTCGAGAAGAACCTCGCCGGCCCCGCGGACTTCGCCTTCCTCGCCCGGATCGACTACGAGCTCCGCAACTTCCCCAGCGCCCGCACATGGCTGGAGCAGGCCCTCACCCGCGCCCCGGGCGACCCGGCCCTCCTCAAGTTCGAGGCGGAACTGAAGAACATCATCGTCGGCACCGGCAGCGACGACCCTTTGCAGAAACTGCTCGGCGAGGCCCGCGAGGCGCTCACCCAGGCCCCGCCTGACAAAGAGCTGGCCGCCTCCAAGGCAATGTCCGCGCTCTCGCTCTGCGAACGGGTGGAGGACTTTGCCAACGTCGCCCAGATTCTCGTCGTCCGAAGCCGCCAGGACGCCCTGATCGCCGTCGACCGCGGTCTCGCCAAGTTCCCGGGTGACGCTGTGCTAAAGCAGATGCAGGCCCGCTACTCGGTCGACAACCCGATTCAGGCCGAGATCGACCGGATCACCAAGGACCCCGCGGTCTCGCCCATCGACAAAGCGGTCGGTCTTTACCTGGTCTACGGCAAGCTCGGCAGGCTCGCCGAGTCCGAAGCCAAGCTCGACGAGGCCGCCGCACTGAACTCCGAGCACCAGGTCGTCGTCGCCGGGTTGTTCGAGCGGGCGCTCAATAAGGGCGATTTCGCCAAGGCCGCCGAGTACGCGCAGAAGGCCAAGGACAAGAACCTCGACAAGATGGAAGGCCGCATGTACCAGGCCCGCCTGATGCAGGCGCAGGGCAAGCTGGCCGAGGCCATCCCGCTGCTCGAACGGGCGACCGAGCTCGACCCCGTCAACCCCCTCACGTGGCGTTTCCTCGGCGGCGCCTACGCCGCCAACGGCGAGAAGAGCAAGGCCCTCCGCGCCATCGAACGCTCGCTCCAGATCACGCCCGACGACATCCCCACCATCATCCTCCGTATCCAGGCCCTTACCGCCATGGACCGGATGACCGAGGCGCTCGCCGCGGCGAGGGAATCCTCTCGCGTCGCGGGCGGCAACCCCGGCTTCGTGCAGCTCTGGCTCATGCTGGAGTTCCGCTACGGCGACAAGGACAAGGTCATCGACGTGCGGCGCCGCATCCTGGCCTCTGAGCCCGCCAACGTTCAGAACGCGCTCGACCTGGCCCGCTGCCTGGTCGAGGTGCGCCGGCTCGACGAGGCCGAGCAGGTCATGTCCGGCATCGAGCAGGCGATCGCCGCCGACGAGTCCAAGCGCAACGACGTCGGCGTGGCGCTCGGCATGCTCAAGGCGGCCGTGCGCGGCTCCCGCAACGACCCGCAGGGCGCACTCGCGGACTTCGAGAAGCTCGCCCAGACGCTGCCCGAGGAGCGGCGCGAGGGCGCCTACATCGAGTTCGCCGTTCTCGTCAACTCGCTCACCAAGAGCAACACGATCGCCGTCAGCGCGCTCGAGGCCGGGCGCAAGTGGCAGGACTACCGGGCCCCCGGCAGCAAGGACGAATCCCCACGCGCCGCCCGCGTCGACCGCACTCTGGGCGACCTGCACTTCCAGGCGGACGAGTGGGACAAGGCCCGCGCCGCCTACGCGCGGGCACGCGAGACGATGGCCGTCGACGAGGACAAGCTCCTCACCAAGCGCATCATCGAGTGCCACATGAAGGCCAAGCAGTTCGACGAGGCGCGCAAGCTCCTGGACGCGGAGGGCGGCGACAAGTCGTCCGACCTGCAGATCCTGCTGCTCGCCGCGCAGCTCGAGCTGAGCCGCGGCGACAAGTCCAAGGCCCTTGAGATCTTCGACCGCGCCCAGGCCGCGGCTCCCAACAGCGCCCTCCCCTACCGCCAGCGCGGGCTGGTGAAGATGGCCGACAACAAGACGCTCGACGACGCGATCGTCGACTTCGACCTTGCCGTCGGGCACGAGCCCCGCAACGCCGACCTGGTCGTCCTGCTCTCCCGCGCCTACCTGCGCAAGGGCGACCCCGCCCGTGCCCTGCAGACGCTCGACAAGGCGCTGCAGATCCAGCCTGAGAGCCTCCAGCTCCGCAACGAGCAGGTGCAGACGCTGCTCAGTCAGAACAAGACCGCCGAGGCCCTGGGCTCGATCGACCAGGCCATGAAGATCGACCAGAACAACCCGCGCTGGCCCATGTTCAAGGGCGTCATCCTCCAGCGCCAGGACAAGCAGCGCGACGCCGCCGAGCAGTACCAGATCGCCTGGCGGATGGCCA
>DASPMT010000076.1:0-2457 GCA_035626935.1 Phycisphaerales bacterium
CCCCACTCAGTCCTCAGTCCTCAGCCCTCAGTCCTCCTCCCCCAATGCCCGATCCCCAGTCCCCAGTGCCTCCCGCCTCGAACGCGACTCCATGGGCGAGATGCCCGTCCCCGCTGACGTCCTCTACGGCGCCTCCACCCAGCGCGCCGTGCTGAATTTCCCGGTCTCGGGCCGCCCGGTCCCCTTCGACGTGATCGCGGCCTACGCGCAGATCAAGTCCGCGTGCGCCACGGTCAACCAGAAGCTCAAGCGCCTCGACAGGAAGCGGGCCGACGCCATCCGCGAGGCGTGCGCCACCATCGCCGGCGGCATGCAGGAGCTCGGCGGGTGGCCCAAGCACTTCCCCATCGACGTCTTCCAGACCGGTTCCGGCACCAGCACCAACATGAACGTCAACGAGGTGATCGCGAACCTCGTCTGCCTCTCGCGCGGCGTGCCGGTCGGCTCCTCCAAGAACGCCGACTACCTCAAGGCCGGGGGCGTCCATCCCAACGACCACGTCAACATGGGGCAGAGCAGCAACGACACGTTCCCCACCGCGATCCACGTCGCCGCGGCGACGGCGATCGCCGACGAGTTGCTCCCCGCCGTCACGCGCATGCGCAAGAAGCTCGAGCAGCAGTCGAAGGCGTGGGACAAGGTCGTCAAGATCGGCCGCACGCACCTGCAGGACGCCACGCCGATCAGGCTCGGCCAGGAATTCTCCGGTTTCGCGAGCCAGATGGCCCACGCCGAGACGCGGCTGCTCCAGAGCATCTACACGCTGCTGGAGCTCCCGATCGGGGGCACGGCCGTCGGCACGGGCATCAACGCCCACGAGGATTTCGACCGTCTTGTCTGCGCCGAGCTCGCCAAGGCCACGGGCCTTGAGTTCCGCGCCGCCGAGAACCACTTCGAGGCGCAGCACGCCAAGGACGCGTGCGTGGAGGCCAGCGGCCTGCTCAAGACCATCGCCACGAGCCTGACCAAGATCGCCGCCGACATCCGCCTGATGGGGATGGGACCGCGGTGCGGCATCGGCGAACTGGTCATTCCCGCGGTGCAGCCGGGGTCGTCGATCATGCCGGGCAAGGTCAACCCGGTCATCGCCGAGAGCCTCATCATGGTGTGCGGCCAGGTCATCGGCAACGACGCCGCTGTCACCTACGGCAACCTCGGCGGTCTCAACAGCACCCTGGACCTCAACGTCGCCATGCCGCTGATCGCCGACAACCTGCTGGAGAGCATCCATCTGCTCGCCAACGGGTGCGACATGTTCACCGTCAACCTTCTGGAAGGGCTCAAGCCCGACGAGAAGCGCTGCAAGGACCTGATCGAAGGGTCGCTGGCGATGTGCACCAGTCTCGTGCCGGTCATCGGCTACGACGCCGCGGCGGGGCTTGCCAAGGAGGCGTTCAAGCAGGGCAAGACGGTGCGGCAGCTGGCGCTTGAGACCGCCGTCGGTCAGCCGGACCGGTCGACGGGCAAGCCGCTGACGGCCGCGGCGCTGGACGCGTACCTCAATCCATGGACGATGACGCTCCCCGGCGGTGAGGGCTCCGCGGGCGGCTGATCGCAGCGCGGGCCGCCGTGTGGCCTCTTACCATTCCGCATGGCTCACTACTACCGCCTGGGAACGATCCCCAAGAAGCGCCACGTGCAGTTCCGCCGGCCCGACGGCGTTCTCTATTCCGAAGAGCTGTTCGGAACCGAGGGCTTTGTCGGCCCGACCAGCACGATGTACCACATCAACCCGCCGACGCAGGTCTACGGGTGGAAGACGCTGTATTCGACCAAGGCGGAGTATGTCGAACAGGACACGATGCGGATGCGCCACGTCAAGAGCGCGCCGGTCGCTCCGCACGGAGACGCGATCTCCGGGCGCGTGGTGCTCTTTGGCAACGCCGACGTCGAGATGGCGGTCTGCAACCCCGCCGAGCAGATGCCCTACCACTACAAGAACGGGCAGGGGGACGAGTGTCTCTTCATCCATTTCGGCAGTGGCGTGGTCTTCACGATGATGGGCGCGCTCCGCTTTGGCCCCAAGGACTACCTCATCATCCCCAAGGGCGTGATCTACCGGCTCGTGTGGGACGAGGCCGGCAAGCCCGCCTCGTCGCCGTCAAGCAACGGGCAGCACGGGGCGAAGCCTGACTGGAAACCCGCCGGCGCGCCGGACAACTGGCACGCCGTCAACATGCCGCTGGGCAAGTACCTGCTGATCGAGACCGCCAACGGCAGCCACCTCGGTCCGCCGCCTCGGTACGTGAGCAAGCAGACCAGCCAGTTCCTCGAGCACGCGCCGTACTGCGAACGCGACCTCCGCCTGCCGGTGCACGACCCCGAGGCGGGCCTGCCGATGTTCTTCGAGACGTACGGGGAGTTCGAGGTCCGCGTGAAGGCGCGCGACCGCATGCACAGCTACATGTACCACTACCACCCGCTCGACATCGTCGGCTGGGACGGCTGCTACTACCC
>DASPMT010000077.1:0-3449 GCA_035626935.1 Phycisphaerales bacterium
CGTGCAGTGTTGGTAGGCTGTAGCTGTCCAGAGGGGCCCAAGGATGGGCAACGAAGGACTGCACAACCCGGCACTGACGATCAACGTCAAGCGTCCGACGAGGTCAAGGAGCGACCGATGTCCCGGATGAAAGCTTCCGCCGCCAAGGTGAGCGCGCTCACGCCCGCCACCACCCGCAAGTCCGCCGCACCGAAGCTGATGCTCGTCAAGAGCGACGTCACGCCGACCCGTGCGCCCAAAGCCGTCAAGCCCAAGGCCATCCCCGCCAAGGTGCCCGAGATGCGCCTCGTGCAGGGTCGACTGCCGGTCAAGACCGCCGCCGAGAAGGCCGCCGCCGCGGCCGCCGCGGCTCCGGCGAAGCCGAAGAAGAAGGTGAGCGCCGACAAGGCGATGACCCGGGCCGAGTTCGACTCGATCCCCACCGCGGAGATCTGGGCCGAGTACGCCAAGACCCCGCGCCAGGAGATCCGGAACTACTTCTGGGAAAAGTACCTCCCGCTGGTGCGCTACATCTCCGAGCGGACCTACACCCGCCTCCCCGACGAGGTCGACATCAACGACCTGATCAGCGCCGGCCAGTTCGGCCTGATGGACGCGATCGACGCGTTCGACCTCGCCAAGGGCGTGAAGTTCGAGACCTACTCCGCGCAGCGCATCAAGGGCGCCATCCTCGACGAGCTCCGCGCGATGGACTGGGTGCCGCGCCTGGTCCGCTCGCGCACCAGCAAGGTCGCCGTCATCCGCGACCAGTTCGAGATGCGCAACGGCCGCGCCCCCACCGAGGAGGAAGTGAGCCAGGCCCTGGGCGCCTCGGGCGAGGAGCTCGACAAGATCATCAAGGACAGCGGCGCGGTCGCCACCGTCAGCCTCAACCGCACGCGCTTCAGCAGCGACGGCTCCAAGGACGTCACCGAGATCGACATCCTCAAGGATGCCAGCCAGAAGAACCCGCTGCAGGAGACGCAGCGCCGCGACATCAAGGACATGATGACCAAGGGCCTCTCGAGGGCCGAGCGGCTGATCGTCGTCCTTTACTACTACGAAGAGATGACGATGAAGGAGATCGGCCAGACCCTCGATCTCTCCGAGAGCCGCGTCAGCCAGATGCACTCGTCGATCCTGCAACGCCTCAAGGCCCAGATGCAGCACCGCCCCGAGGACCTTGAGCCCGAGATCGAGCGGTAAACGAAGGCGTGCCTGCAGGGGGTCGGCGCTCCGTCCCCCTGTCAACGCGGCCTCCCCAGGCAAGGCCGATCAAGCCGATTCAACTCCTGGCCGGGTCCCTCTCACGGGGCTCGGCCGGTTTGTTTCATGGCAAAGACTGCTCTGGGCCACCGGTCACGTCCGCTCGTCCCCGTCCGGCGCCTGCTTCTTCCCGCGCCGCGGCTCCGCGTCCCGGTCGTAGGCGACCTTCAGCCACCTTTTGACGTCGCCGTCGATGTCGTCCATCGACGTGATCTCGATCCGGTGGGTGATCCGGTCCCTCTTGGCGTAACCGCCGGTGTCGATGAGCCGGGCGGGCGCCTTGGTGTCGCCGAGCGCTAGCCCCAGATCGATGCGGCTGTTGGTGCTCGGCTTGATCTGAGCGAAGACGTGGTTGCGAAACAGCGGCACGATCGTGCCGCAGGGGCAGACCTTGGCCTCTTCGCCGGTCGACAGTCCGAGCCGGACCAGCGCGTCGTGCAAGGGACGCAGCGCCGCCTTCTTGCCGGAGTACATCGCGTCGACGACCTTGGGACAGTTGCGCAGGTAGGCGGCCGGCTCTTCATCCCCCGTCGCCTTGCCTACCGAGCGCTCCGCCAGCCACCCTGCCGCGTTGGTGCCCAGCCCATGCTCCTCTTTGAGCCAGCGTCGCCGAGCCTCTTCCGTGGCAGGGCCTTCCTTCTTGATGAAGGCCATCCACTGCGGCAGCGAACGGCCTGTCTTTGCGGGCAGCGCATCGATCCAGTCCCGCACCATGCGGATGCTCGGGTGCGGGCTGTAAAGGTTCGAGGCGGGCTTGGCCATGGCCGGAGAATACCCGTCGCCACGGCCCGCGCTCCACCAATGCCGTCGCTGCTCGTCTCAGCCTCGCTCGGCACCCACCGGCATCGGCCGCCGCGATGGCAGGTTCTTGGTGACCACCACTGCCTTCGGACGCTCCGCGTGCTGCCGCCCGGCTCCCACCAGCGCCCACCGGACCAGCAGCCCCGTAAAGAGGCACGTGGCGATGATGTAGACCCCCGCCGCCGGCATCGCGAGCCATCTGAGCGACTCCTTCGCCATGACCGGGTCGCCCGTCACCGGCGTTCGGAACGCCGCCGCAACCAGGAAGGCCGCGTACCCGGCGCTCCCCAGTCCCAGCAGCGACGCGATGGCGCGCTGGGTGCGTCGAGCAGCGCCCAGCAGCGGCGTCAGGCCGATGAGGATGAGCGACGTGGTCGCCATGCCGTTGGCGTGCAGATGGGAGCGGCGCAGGAACGTCCAGGCCTTCTCGACGCGCGTCTCGGGGCTGGAAGACGTCAACCCCGGGTCGGCGGCGATCGACTCTGTCGCCAGCTCTGCAAGCTCGGCACGCAGCGGCTGCTCAAACGCTCCGAACACCACGCCCAGCCCGAAGCCGCCCAGGAGCGTCGCCATCGACAGCAGCAAGCCGAACCAGAGTGAACGCAGGTCTTCGCGGTATCTGTTCACAGAGCGTCTCCCGACACGCGCGAGGCGCGATCGACAGGGGCTTGGATGAGGCGGGAACCGGCGGGTAGGCCCATCAACACATGTTGAAACAGGCAACCTTCATTGCAGCGGTCGCCCGTCGTGCGCCGCGCGCACTGCGCGTTGGACTTCTACAGTCGCCCGTGCCCATGCGCATCATTGTCGCCGGCGCCGGTGGAGTCCTCGGTCGGCTGGTCGTGCGCGAGCTGGAATCGCGGGGCCACGCCGTGCGGGCCGTGGTGCGACGGCCCGGCGCCCTGAGCGCGACGCCGCTGCGTGAGGTCGTCACGCTCGATGCGCTGCGGCCGGGCGCGTGGCGCGGCGTGTGCGACGGCGCGGACGCGGTGTTCTCTTCGCTCGGCGCCTCGGTGAATCCGTCGCCCTTCGTCTGCGGTGGTACGTACACGAAGGTCGATGCGCCGGCGAACCTGGCCCTGCTGGAAGAAGCCCGGCGCGCCGGCGTCCGGCGGTTCGTCTACACGTCGCTCATCGACGGGGACAAGGCCCGTCACCTCGACTACGCCGAAGGCCACGAACGCGTCGTCGACGCGCTGCGTGCGAGCGGGTTGCCCGCAACGGTGCTGCGGCCGACAGGGTTCTTCTGCGCGATGACCGCGCTCGTCGACATGGCGCGCAGAGGTGCTGTCCCCGTGTTCGGCGACGGCTCCGCCCGCACCAACCCCGTCGCCGAGCAGGACCTGGCGGTCCAGGCCGCGGCCGCCGCCGAGTCGACTGTTGCCGGCCTTACCGAGATCGAG
>DASPMT010000078.1:0-10163 GCA_035626935.1 Phycisphaerales bacterium
CGACTTTTCCGCGTACGCCCGGCGCCCTGCCGGGCGTCGCCGCTTTTGCTCTACAGCCTCCTCGTGCGTGGTGTAACCAATTTCAATTCCCAAACGCGTCATGGATGACGCGTCCCGCGTCCGCCCCCAATGGACGACCCGGAGATCCCGCAGTGAACACACCGTTCATCAAGCGTCTGTCGGTCTTGATCCTGCCTGTGCTGCTTGCGCTCTTCACCGCCGCGCCGGTCGTCGCCCAGCCCCCGGCTGAGGCGGCCCGCCAGCCGCTGGCGGCCCCCGTCCACCAGGCCGGTGGCGAGGTGAACATCGTTCTGCCCGACTTCACCGGCAAGGTCGTCGACGTCAAATTCCTCGGTTCGTTCTCCGGCCAGCAGCTGCTGATGATCGGTCTGGTGGTCTGCATGCTGGGCATGGGTTTCGCCATGGCCATCTACATGCAGCTCAAGAGCATGCCCGTTCACAGGAGCATGCTCGAGATCTCCGAGCTCATCTACGAGACGTGCAAGGCTTATCTGCTGCGCCAAGGCAAGTTCCTGCTGGTGCTCTGGGCGTTCGTCGCCGCGGCCATGCTCGCCTACTTCAAGTTCCTGGTGCACGTCAGCTGGGGCGACATGGCCCTGATCATCATCTTCAGCCTCATCGGCATCGCCGGCTCGTACGGCGTCGCGTGGTTCGGCATCCGCGTCAACACCTTCGCCAACAGCCGCGCCGCGTTCGGTGCGCTCCGCGGCAAGCCGTGGCCCTGCTACGACATCCCCCTCAAGGCCGGCATGAGCATCGGCATGGCCCTGATCAGCGTCGAGCTGCTGATCATGCTGGTCATCCTCCTGTTCCTCCCCAGCGAGGTCGCCGGAAAGTGCTTCATCGGCTTCGCCATCGGTGAGTCGCTCGGCGCCGCCGCCCTGCGCATCGCCGGCGGCATCTTCACCAAGATCGCCGACATCGGTTCCGACCTCATGAAGATCGTCTTCAAGATCAAGGAAGACGACGCCCGCAACCCCGGCGTCATCGCCGACTGCGTGGGCGACAACGCGGGCGACAGCGTCGGGCCCTCGGCCGACGGCTTCGAGACCTACGGCGTCACCGGCGTTGCGCTGATCACCTTCATCATGCTCGCCGTCCTCCCCGCCAAGTTCCTCGGCGTCGGCGGCGATGCCGCCGCGGTGGCGGACCAGGTCAAGGTCCAGCTCCTGGTCTGGATCTTCGTGATGCGCATCGTGATGGTGCTCGCCAGCGCCGTCGCTTACTTCGTCAACAACCTGATGGCGAAGGCGAAGTACGGCAACGCCGCGAAGATGAACTTCGAGCACCCGCTGACCACGCTCGTCTTCATCACCAGCGCCATCTCCGTGGTGCTGACGTACGTGGTGAGCTACCTGCTCATCCCCAGCATCAACGGCGACACCACCCTGTGGTGGAAGCTGAGCACGATCATCACCTGCGGCACCGCCGCGGGGGCGCTGATCCCCGAGATGGTCAAGTGGTTCACCAGCGTCCACAGCCGTCACGTCAAGGAGGTCGTCACCTCCTCTGAGCAGGGCGGCGCCTCGCTCAACATCCTCTCGGGCCTTGTGGCCGGCAACTTCTCGGCTTACTGGCTCGGCATCGCGATCATGGTGCTGATGGGCATCGCGGCCTGGGTCTCCGGCATCCCTAACGAGGCCATCAAGACCGCCGCGTACCCCGAGGGGGTGACCCTCGGCAGCCTCATGGCCGCTCCGGCGGTCTTCGCCTTCGGCCTCGTGGCGTTCGGCTTCCTGGGCATGGGCCCGGTGACGATCGCGGTCGACAGCTACGGCCCCGTAACCGACAACGCCCAGAGCGTCTTCGAGCTCTCGCAGATCGAGTCGATCCCGGGCATCGAGAACGAGGTCAAGCAGCAGTTCGGCTTCGACCCTCAGTTCGAGAAAGGCAAGGAGTTCCTCGAGGAGAACGACGGCGCCGGCAACACGTTCAAGGCCACGGCCAAGCCCGTGCTGATCGGCACCGCCGTCGTGGGCGCGACGACGATGATCTTCGCTCTGATCGTCGGCCTTACCAGCGGCCTGACCGACCAAGCCGCGATCGCCAACATGTCGCTGCTCCACCCGCCCTTCCTGCTCGGCCTCATCTCCGGCGGCTGCATCATCTACTGGTTCACCGGCGCCTCGATCCAGGCGGTCAGCACCGGCGCTTACCGGGCCGTCGAATTCATCAAGGCGAACATCCGCCTCGAGGGCTCGACCAGGGCGAGCGTCGAGGACAGTAAGAAGGTCGTAGACATCTGCACGGTCTACGCGCAGAAGGGCATGTTCAACATCTTCCTGGGCGTCTTCTTCGCGACGCTCGCCTTCGCGTTCTACGACAGCTTCTTCTTCATCGGCTTCCTCGTCTCCACGGCTCTCTTCGGCCTCTTCCAGGCAATCTTTATGGCCAACGCCGGCGGCGCGTGGGACAACGCCAAGAAGATCGTCGAGACCGACCCTGCCTACAAGAGCACCGGCCGCGGCAAGGGCAGCGACCTGCACGCCGCGACCGTCGTGGGCGACACCGTGGGCGACCCGTTCAAGGACACCTCCTCGGTGGCCATGAACCCGGTCATCAAGTTCTGCACGCTCTTCGGCCTTCTCGCCGTCGAGCTGGCGATCAGCGTCGGCCACACGCAGGGCAAGTCCGTCACGAACATGCTCGCGCTCGCGTTCTTCGCCGTCTCCGCGTTCTTTGTCTACCGCTCCTTCTACGGCATGATGATCGGCGGCAGCATCAAGAAGGCTCACTGATCCCGCCCCGCTCCCGACCCTCCAAGGCCCGGCAACGCCGGGCCTTTTTCATTGGTTTTCAAAGTCCACCGGCGAAGGCCGCTTCACGCTCTCCACCCAAAAAGAAGCCCGCCCGGTCGAGACCGGGCGGGCGTTGAGCACTGATTCATGCTCACGGGGTTTGGCCTCAACGGCCGATCCGTCGAGCGGCCTGATTACAGGCCACACCCCTTTTGAGATCCGTAGTCATTAAGCACTGGACCACCTCCTTTCACACGCGGTTTGCCCAGCCGTCGCCGTTGGTTCTCAGCCGGCCGCCGGGCTCTTTCCCGCGGGCCGTCACCCGCGGACGTGTCGGACGCACCGAGCGGGTCTGCAGTCCCGTCCGGTGTTTTCGCCGTCGTGCGAAAGGGCGGATGTCTCGTGGTCCCGCCGATGCCGCACGCAGGCGCAAGTACAGTGACATATTCGTCAATCGCTTGCAAGCCGGTTCACCTTCCGATCGGTTTTTCTTTCCCTCGATTCCCCCTAAGGGGTGAATCTGGCGAAGCCTCGTCTACTCATCCACATCCTTAAACGCCCCCTTGGCGTTCTGCTCCTCCACGTACCTGCGGAAGTCCGTCATCTTGTATGAAACAAAGCAGAAGACGTGGTGGAGCGTCTGCCACTCCAGGTCGCTCCTGTCCTCCGGCACGTCCTTCCGCAGCCGATCGAGCTCCGCCAGCAGCCGCTCCGCCTTGACCTCCGCCATCGTCGTCTCCTTAGGCCCCCGCCCGTCGCACCACCGCAGCGCCACCGTAGATGCCCGTCAGCACCAGCACCAGCGCCGGCCCCGGCTGGATGTTCAGCGCGACCGCCAGCAGCAAAGCCGCGACCAGCCCCGCTACCGCCGTGCCCACCGCCAGCGCAATCACCGACCGCAGCGACTTGCTCAGCCGCAGCGCGATCGCCCCCGGCAAAACCAGCAGCGCCGTCGCCGGCACCACGCCGGCGAGCTTCATGCTCGTCACCACCGCCACCGCCAGCAGCGCCATCAGCAGCGCCCGCATCCGCCTCGCCGGCACGCCGAACACCGGCGCCGACTGCTCATCGAGCGTCCAGAACAGCAGCCCGCGCCTCCACCACCAGGCCGCGGCGATCACCGCCGTCGCCACGCCCCATGCCAGCCAGACGTCGCCGTCGCCCGACACCATCACCGACCCGAAGAGCACGCTCTCCCACGTCCGGGCGCTCGGCGCCAGCCCCTTGGCGACCGCCAGCTGACGCGACACCTCCACCAGCAGCCCTCCCAGCGCCATCGCGGCCACCAGGAGCATGCCGATGCCCGTGTCCTCGTGCGTGGTCTTGCGGTCCCCCACCGACGACATCAGCATCGCGGCCCCGATGCAGAACACCAGCACGATCCCGAACTCCACCAGCCCGCCCTGGCCCACGCCCACCGCGGCCGCGCCGCCTCCCGCCATGAGCACACCCACCACCGCGGCCACGCCGATGCCGCCGAACGCGCTGTGGCTGATCCCTTGGCCCGCAAACGACAGCCGTTTGAGCACCACCGGCACGCTCAGCACCCCGCACATCGCGCACAGCGCCGCCCCGATCAGCCCCGGCCGCAGCAGCAACGGCCACGCGTCGTCGAAGTTGGTCAATGTCTCCCACAGGCTCACGGCTGCCTCCCCGCGCCGCCCGGCTTCCCCTTGACGCTCATCTGCACGGGGCCGCTGAGGGCATCCATGGGGCAGGCCTCGCCCGGCCCGTGCGCGTGCACGTGCATCCCCGCCAGCGGTCCGACTCCCGCGAGCCCCGCCACGTCGTGCGCGAAGACCTCGGCCAGGACGGCCGGCGTGAGCCCGCTGGGCGCGTCGTGAAAATGCAGCCTCCGCGACAGGCACGCCACCCGGTCGCACCCCGCGGCGATCGCCCTGATGTCGTGGCTCACCATCAGCAGCGTAACCCCCGTCTGCGCGTGCACGGCACTCAGCAGTGACGCGAACTGAGCCTGTCCCGCCGCATCGATGCCGACCGTCGGCTCGTCCAGCACCAGCAGCCGCGGGCGCGGCGCCAGCGCACGCGCGATCATCACCCGCTGGAGCTGGCCGCCCGAGAGCGAGCCGATCGGCCGCTCGGCGTACCCCGCGGCGCCCACCAATCCGAGCAGCACCTCCACCCGCTCAAGCTCCGCGTCCGGCAGCCGTCTCCAGCCCGGGAGTCTCCACGAGACGGCGAGCTCGACGACCTGGCGCACTGACAGAGGGAACCCCTTCTCAACCTCCAGCCCCTGCGGCACATACCCGACCATCCCCTCGCGCGTCGCAACCGACGGCGTGCGCCCGTAGACCGACACGCGCCCGCTCTGCGGCGTCAGGAGCCCCAGCACGATCTTCAGCAGCGTGCTCTTGCCCCCGCCGTTGGGCCCAAGGATTCCGAGCCGTCCCCCGTCGGCGACCGAGAGCGACACGTTCTCCAGCGCCGGCGCATCGTTTCCGGCGTACGTGTATGAAACGCTCTCGACCTGCACCGCCGGCTCTGGCACGCGTGGATGGTAGTGCATCCAGCGTGACTTTCCTTACTTCGACAGCCCTAGCGCCTCGCGGATCGCCGCAAGGTTCTCGCGCATCATCTTGAAGTAATCGCCGTCCCCCAGCGGGTCGAGCTTGAGCACCTTGACGCCGGTCGCGGCCGCGATGCTCTTGGCCGCCGCGTCGCTGAGCTGCGGCTCGGTGAACACCGCCCTGAGCCCGTGCGTCCGCACGGCTTCCTTCGCTTTCTGCAGGTCGGCGGGCTTGGGCTCGCCGGCGTTCAGGCCGCTGATCGCCACCGTCTTCAGCTCGTAGCGCCGCGCCAGCCAGCCGTACGCGTCGTGAGCCACGACGATCGTCTTCCCCTTCGCGTCCGCCAGCTTCGCCCGGAGCTCCGCGTCAAGCTCCCCCAGCTTGAACTCAAGGGCCGACGCCGCCGCACCGGCGTCGTGCTTTCCGACGTCGTCGGTGCGCAGCTTCATGACCGCCTCCGCGACTGCGCGCACGATCTCCTTCGCCTTGACCGGGTCGAGCCAGACGTGCGGGTCGTCACCGTGGTGGTCGTGCTCCTCTTCCTTTCCGTGTCCGTGGTCGTGCGCATGGATGTGCAGCTTCAGCGCGTCGGCGAGCCTCACATCGACACGGTTGGGCCTCCGGTTCTCCCGGCTGATCGTGTCAACCTGCGGTTCCATCCCGCCGATCCACACGAGCAGGTCTGCGTTGATCGCATCTTTTACCCTCGCCGGCGGGATCTCGTACCCGTGCTCGCTTGCCCCGGGCGGGATAAGCACCGTGACGCTGCTCCCGGGCGGCAGCAGCGGCTCGACAAGCCCCTTCAGCGGCGCGATCGACACCACTACGCTCATCGGCGCCGGCCACGGCTTGGTCGCAGGCGGAGGTGCGGCCGGCTGATCCTTGTTCGAGCAGCACGCAAGCCCCAGACCGACGGCGATGATGGCGAAGACGATCGTGATCCTGCTGAGCATCGTGAACTCCCTGTCCAAACCTACGCCTCCGGCCGGTCACCAGGATTGAGCAATTGCCGCCAAGCGCCGGGACGGTGACCGCACGGGTGCCCGCGGCTATACTCCGCCCGTCCAAAAACCGGGGCGGTAGCTCAGTTGGTAGAGCGCGTCGTTCGCAATGACGAGGTCGGGAGTTCGACTCTCCTCCGCTCCACTTTTCCCCGACAAACGCCCGGCAAACGCCGGGCGTTTTTGTTTCTCCATCTTTCTTGGCCAACTCCGCCTTCGCCCCTTCCAAAACCCGCACTCATCAGGTACCATCGACCCGCACATGGCCCCCAGCGATCCACGCGACACCCCGGCGATGCGGCAGTACGCCCGCTTCAAGAAGGCGCACCCCGACTGCCTCCTCCTCTTCAGGATGGGTGACTTCTACGAAATGTTCGACGACGACGCCGTCGCCGCGTCCAAATCCATCGGCCTCACCCTTACACAGCGCACTACCGGCATCCCCATGGCCGGCGTCCCCTACCACCAGCTCGAGACCTACGCCCGCAAGCTCATCGCGGCCGGCTTCCGCGTCGCTGTGTGCGACCAGCTCGAAGACCCTGCCGACGCCAAAGCCAGGGGGGGGAACGCGGTCATCGAGCGCGGCGTCACATCGGTCCTCACACCCGGCACGCTCGTCGACGAGAACCTCCTCGACGACGACACTCCGAACATCCTCGCCGCCGTCTGCTTCCCCCCCGATGCCCCGCCCGCGGCCGCCGGCAACGGCCGTCATCACGCCGGCACCCCCGCGCTCACCACGGGCTCCGCAGCCATCGCCATCGCCGAGCTGTGCACCGGCCAGTTCTTCGTCGTCTCCGTCGCGCCCGACCAGGTCGCCGACGAGCTCGCCCGCCGCCACGTGACCGAGTTGCTCTACCCCGAGACCTCGACCGGCAAGCCGCCGCCGCGCCTCGAGGCCGCCATAACCGCGCTGGGCATCGCCACCACGCCGCAGCCGCAGTGGCACTTCCGGCCAAGCGAATCGCGCCAGGCGCTGCTCGAGCAGTTCAGCGTCTCCACGCTCGCCGGATTCGGCATCGGTGACGACGAGCCTCTGGTCGCCCCCGCGGGCGCGCTGGTGCGCTACCTCCGCGCCACCCAGCTCCCCACCGGCGGCGGCGCTGTCGCCCACGGCTCGGGCCTCACCGACCGCTCCAAGGCGGCGCTCTCCCACCTCCGGCCTCCGCGGATCGTCTCGCTCGACGACCATCTGACGATCGACGCCGCCTCGCTCCGCGCCCTCGAAGTCGACCGCACCATCCGCACCCAGCACCACGCGCCCGGCGCTTCAGGCCAACGCGACGGCTCCCTCGTAGGCGTCTTCACGACGCCCGCCGGCCGCCCTCTCTGCCGCACCGCGATGGGCAAGCGCCTCATCCGCGACTGGCTCTGCCGCCCCCTCCGCGACGTCGGCGCCATCAACGCCCGTCAGCGCGCCGTTGCGTTGTTCACCGACGACCTCCGCTTTGCCGGTGAACTGGTCGCCCTCATTGAGCCGATCCAGGACGTCGCCCGCATCGCCGCGCGCGTCGCCCTCCGCCGCTGCACGCCGCGCGACATCGTCGCGCTCGGCCGCTCGCTCGCTTCCATCGCCGCCCTGCGCGACCACCTGTCGCCCGCCCCCGCCCTTATCCAGCACGCCGGCACCATCGCGCAGCTCGCAGACGCACTGGAGCCGCTCGCTCAGGCCATCACCGGCTGCTGCAACGACTCGCCGCCCGCCCACCTCCGCGAAGGGGGCCTCATCCGCGACGGCGTCGACGCCGCCCTCGACGAGGCCCGCTCGCTCAAGTCCGACGCCGCCGCCTGGGCCGTCGACTACCAGGCCCGCCTCCAGGCCGAGCACAACCTCCCCAACCTCAAGGTCGGCTTCAATAAGATCTTCGGCTACTACATCGAGCTCCCCAAGGCCCAGGCCCAGCGCGCCCCCGACGCCTTCTCGCGCCGCCAGACGCTCACCAGCGCCGAGCGCTACATCACCCCCGAGCTCAAGGCCTACGAGGACAAGGTCGCCCACGCCGACACCCGCGCCCTCGCGCGCGAGCAGGCGATCTTCGAGAACCTCTGCGACCGCGCCGCCGCGCTCATCCCGCAGATCGGCGCTTTCGGCAACACCGTCGCCGAGCTCGACGTCCTTCTCGCATTCGCCGCCAAGAGCTTCTCCCGCCGCTGGTGCTGCCCCCAGATGGTCGACCGACCCGTCCTCGCCATCAAGGGCGGCCGTCACCCCGTCGTCGAGGAGCTGATGGAGCAGAGCTTCGTCCCCAACGACCTCAACCTCGGCACAGACGACTCGCCCGCGCCGCTCGCGCTCATCACGGGCCCCAACATGGCCGGCAAGAGCACCTTCATCCGCCAGACGGCCCTCATCACGCTGCTGGCGCACACCGGCTGCTTCGTCCCCGCCGCCGCCGCGACGATCGGCCTCTGTGACCGCATCTTCACCCGCGTCGGCGCCGACGACGCCCTCTTCGCCGGCCAGTCGACCTTCATGGTCGAGATGACCGAGACCGCCAACATCCTCCACCACGCCACGCCACGCTCGCTGGTCATCCTCGACGAGATCGGCCGCGGCACCAGCACCCTCGACGGCCTCTCCCTCGCCTGGGCGATCGCCGAGACCCTCGCCGGCACGCCCCCCACCCCCGCCCCGCGCACCCTCTTCGCCACCCACTACCACGAGCTCACGCAGCTCCAGGAACGGCTCGAATCGCGCGTGACCAACCTCCACGTCGCCGTCCGCGAGTGGCAGGACCAGATCATCTTCCTCCACCGCATCCTCCCCGGACGCGCCGACAAGTCGTACGGCATCCACGTCGCCAAGCTCGCCGGCCTCCCCGCCCGAACAGTCGCCCGCGCCAAGCAGGTGCTCGAGTGCCTGGAGGTCGACCACTCCGCGCTCGTCGACGCCCAGGTGCAGGTCGTCAGAAAGCTCCCCGCCTCACGCCTGACGCTCGCCAACGCCGACCAGCCCGGGCTCTTCTCCTGAAAAAACGCTCACAGGCAGGTATCGTGCGCTGATGTTCGGCATCATCATCCTCCTCTGCGTCGCGGTCACCTTCGGCTTCTGCCTGGCGTGGATCTGCGGCATGGTCGCCAAAACCGAGATCGAGGTCAAAACCGGCGTGGTCATCGTCGCCCTCTCGACCATCGCCGCCATCTTTACCCGGTACCTGATCGCTTCCGGCGATGCGCACCCCCTGCTCGTGCTGCTCGGCGGTGCGGCCGTCGGCTGGGTCTGCGTCGCGGGTCTGCTGGTGAGCTACGCGAAGATCACCTGGAAACTCGGTGCGATCGTCGCGTCGGTCTACACGGTCGTCGAGTTTGTCGCCTCCCTGCTCGTCGCCATGATCATCTCGGACTGACGCAGATGCCCGCCACCACCGTCACCATCATCGTCCTGATCGTCTGCGCGCTGGCCGTCGCTGCCGCGGTCTTCATGATGGACTGGTCCGCCAGCCGCAGCGACCAGGGCACCCGTTCGATCCTCCTCGGCGCTGTCCCGTTCGTCGTCGGCGCTGGACTGATGTACGTCCTCCGCCACTGGCTGGGCCTGCAGCGCGGCCCTTCCTACGCCGCCTGTTTCGTCGTCGTCTGGATCGTCTCGATGGTCGTCCTCTCCAGCGTCAAGAGCCGCAACACCAAGCCCCCCGCGGTCATGACCGCGGCCGCGCTGCAGGCGGCCCTGGTCTGCGGCGTCATCTGGCTGGGAGACTGACCCCATCACCGTCGGCGGGCGTAGAGTGCCCCGCATGCTCGCCCCTGCAACCTACCGCGCTGCCTTCGCTCAGGCGTTGTCGTACGACGACTACCTCAACTCCGCCTCCCACGCCGAACGCCCAAAGTGGGACTCGTTCGCCGCGGGCGTCAAGCTCACCGCTCCCCAGCAGTCA